>JAFAKB010000057.1 GCA_019235885.1 Candidatus Eremiobacterota bacterium
TGGATGTTGATCGGTTCGTCGAACTGACAGCGCGCTTTGCGCTCGGCGAGCGTCTCGTCGGTGCAGCGCCCGCCGCGCTCGGCGTACTCGTCCCACGAGATCTCGCCGGCGAGCGGCGCGCTCTCGCCGACGATCACGACCTCGCGCAGCTGCGGCAGCGAGGCGCGCACCTCGCGCACCATCGTGAGGTACTCGCTGGTCTTGTAGCGGTCGAGCACGATCAGCGTGCTCACGCCGCTCTGGCGCAACGCGTACTCGAGCTCGGAGAGCCGGTACGCCGGGTTCACGTTGACCAGGATCGCGCCGGCCTTCGCCGTGCCGTACTGCGCGAGCACCCACTCGAACGAGTTCGGCGACCAGATCCCGACGCGCTCGCCGTGCGCGACCCCCGCGGCGATGAAGCCCTTCGCGAGCCGGTCGGTCTCTGCGGCAAACTCCGCGTACGTCAGCCGGCGGTTCTGGTGAATTGAGACGACCGCGTCGCGCTCGGGAAACCTCTGCGCGATCCGGTCGAGGTTGTCGCCGATCGTCTCACCGAGGAGGGGAACGGGGCTCGCCCCGTGGGCATAGGACCGAAGCGCCATCGTGGCTTCAGCTTCGCTGAAGCGTTCGCGTTCGGCCTTCGGCCGAGCCGCCGTCGCGTTCGCCCTACGGGCGGGCCGCCGGCCTTCGTCAGAGCGACGTGCGGGTCATCGAGGAGAGCGGGCGGACCCGCGTCGTGCCGACGAGGACGGCGCGCGCGTGGCTGCCCCCCGTGCGCCGGCGCTCGATCGAGAACTCGTCGGCGAAGGCGTCGACGAGGAACAAGCCGCGGCCGCGCTCGGCGTACAAATCGGCCGGAAGACGCGGGTTGAGCTCGAAGCCGTCGCCGCCGTCAAGAACGTGAAGGACGGCGGCGGCGCCGGAGACGTCGACGATCACGCTGACGGTTCCGCGCGCGTAGCGGTAGACGTTGCCGATCAGCTCGCCGAAGACGAGCTCCGCCGCGTTCAGCGTCGCTCCGGCGAAGCCGACGCTCTCCAGAAAAGACACGAATTCACCTCGGACGAACGCCGCGCGTTCGCCGTCCGCCACGCTGAACGACCAGCGGCGCGCGCTTCGCCCGCCGTCGACCTCGACCACTCCGCCTTCGAACCACACGGCGAGGATCGCGATGTCGTCGCGCACCGGGCGTTGCCCTGAGAGTGCCTCGAAGATCTCGGTTGCGACGTTCGACCCCTCACACGCCTGCACGGCCGCGGTAAGGTTCGCGTGGCCGGCGACCGGGTCGCGATCGATTTCGGTGAGCCCGTCGGTGTACGCGACGATCAGCGACCGAGGTTCAAGGGGCAGGATCAAACGGCCGGCCGAGCTTCGCTGGCGCAGCCCCAGCGGGAGATCGCCTTGAGAGAGCTCGACGATGCGTCCGTCTGGGCGCCGCAGGAACGGCGGCGGATGCCCCGCGTTCGAGAAGGCGAACTCTTCGCATACGGGGTCGATCACGCCGACGAACGCCGTCACGAAGCGGCCGTTGCCCATCGCGCGCACGATCCGGTCGACCGCGTCGACGACCGCGACGGGGTCGGGATTGATCAGCGCGGCGGTGCGGATGCTCTGCCGAACGCTGCTCATCGCGACCGCCGCGTCGAGGCCGCTGCCCGCGACGTCACCGACCGAGATCACGACCCGGCCGTCTGGGAGGCGAAAGGCGTCGTACCAGTCGCCGCCGACGCTCGCCTCCGCGTGCGCGGCCTGATAGAGTGCGGAGAAGCGCAGTCCCGGCACCTCCGGAAGATCGCTGACCAGTGCCGCGGTCTGGAACGACGTCGCGACCTTGTGCTCGCGCGCGTAGGCGTTCGCGTTGACGAGCGCCGCGCCGAGCCGCGACGCGAGCTCGGGGACGAGCGCGCGCACGTCGTCGACGAGCTCGCAGCAGATCAGCCACCCGAGGACGCGATCGCTCGCGCGAATCGCGACCGCACTCACGTCGCGCGTGAGCAGCGCCGCGCCCGCGCGCCGCGTGCGTTCCACGCGCTGCGCACGCTCGGGGGTGTACGCGGACGCCTCACCAGCGGCGGCCGCCCTCCACAGCGCGCGCTCGGCATCGTAGAGCTGCACCTCGCAGTACGCGGCTTCGGCCGGCGCGACGAGATCGACCAAGCTGCGCGCGATCCCCGCGTCGTCCAGCGACGAAGTCAGCGCCTGCGTGACGTCGCCGAGGAGCGCCATGATGCGCTCCGCATCCTTCTGGTCCTCGATGTCGGTGCACGAGCCGAACCACGTGACGATCGTGCCGTCGGTGTCGCGCACGGGGACGGCGAGCAGAACGTGCCAGCGATACGTGCCGTCGGCGCGGCGCAGGCGCGCCTCGGCGCGATACGGCGAACCGACGGCGAGTGCGGTGTGGAGCGCGGCGAGCGCCTGCGCGCGGTCGGACGGATGCATGATCCTCTCCCAGCCGCCGTCCCCGATCGCCTCGGCCGAAAGCCCCGTGTACTCCGTGAACCGCCGGTTGCAGTAGTCCACGACCCCGGCTCGGTCGGCGGTCCAAACGATGTTCGGTACGGACTCCGCGAGCGCGCGATAGCGCTCGTCCTCGCGCGCGCGGCCTCGCGGGCGCACGTTGACGCGTGCCGAGAGGAGGAACAAGCCGAGCACGACGAGCGTGCCGACGGCGACCGCCACCGCGACGGCTTGCCGATCAACGAGCACGCCGCCGGCCGGCGGGGCCGGCGCCGCCGAGAAGCGCGCCGCCGCCATCCCGGTATAGTGGACCGAGACGATCGCGAGCCCCATGACCGCAGCCGTGAGCAGCTCGGGCCCGAGCTGACGGAGCCGCCGTTGCGCCGTGAAGCGTGCGATCAGGACGAACGCCGCGTACGAGGTCGCGATCGCGACCGCGACGGAGACGGCGACCCAGCGCGGATCGTACCGTACCACCGCGGCGATGCGCAGCGCTCCCATCCCCGTGTAGTGCATCCCCGCCAAGCAGAGTCCGAGCAGAACCGACGCGCCGGCGACCATCGGCGGCGTCGCCTTGCCGTGCACGACGAGCCAAAGCGCGACGACCGCGCCGCCGAGCGCGACGGCGAACGACGCGATGACCAGCGGGACGTCGTATGCGACCGGCACGGCGATCCGGAACGCCTGCATCCCGATGAAGTGCATCGACCAGACGCCGATCGCGAGCGCGGTCGTCCCCGCGAACGTCCAGCCGATTGCGTCGTTCCGGCGGCGCGCCTCGGCGGCCGGACGCGTCAGCTCGAACGCGGTGAGCGCGGCGGCGACGGCAACGACGTACGACAGGACGACGAAGCGCCAATCCTGCCCTACGGGCATGACGATGCCGTCATGAGCTCCCACGAATTCTCTATTCCCGCCCGCGCGGCCGTCATGCGCCCGGCGACTCGGCCTTCGCGTTTGCCCCTTGGAGCGGCCCGGGCCGGCGGATGCATGGAGAATTTCGCCGGAACGGGTAGAGTAATGGCAGTCAAGGGGTACCTGCTTTGAACCTTCACACCGACCATATCATCGCGCCCGGACGCCCGCCGCTCCGCCACCTGGTCCAGTTCTACGGCGCCGAAGCGGGCGAACTGATTCGGGCGCTGACGAGGTACGTCTCAGAAGGGCTCGCCGCCGGCAGCGCGGTCCTCATCGTTGCGACCGCCGATCACACTGACGCGCTGCTGGGTGCGCTCGCGGAGCCCGCGGACGGTCGCGATCGTTCGCGTGCGATCGTGTGTCTCGATGCGCAGGCGACGCTCGACCGCTTCATGGTGAACGGCCAGCCGGACTGGCGCCGCTTCGAGCAAACCGTCGGCGGCATCGTGCGCGGCTTGCGGCGCTCCGCGCCGGCAGGGACGCTGCGCGTCTACGGTGAGATGGTGGGCTTGCTGTGGCAGGCGGGTCAAGGCGAGGCCGCGGTATGCCTCGAGAATTTCTGGAACGTCTTGCTCGGCGACGACGAGTTCGCGCTCTTTTGCGGCTACCCGATCGACGTCTTCTCCGAGGAGTTCACCGCCGCGGAGGAGCTGTTGCGGACGCACTCGCACGTGCTGTACGGCGCGGAGGACGACAGAATGGCGCGCGCGCTCGACGCGGCGACCCGCGACGTGCTCGGCGCGCAGGTGGCTTCGCTCAGCGAACGGATGTCCGTCGAGGGGGCCGTCGCCTCGCACGTCGCCGAGGATATCTTCCGGCGTGCCCGCAGCTATTATCGCGAGTGCGCATAACGCAACTCGCGCGTTGAGCCGCCTCGGCATGACCGCGACCGCGATCCCTCACGACGACCTCGTCGCTACGCGGCGCCGGCTGCATGCTGCGCCCGAGCTATCGATGGTCGAGCACGAGACGGCCGCCTACGTCGCGGCAGAGTTGAGCAAACTTGGACTCGATCAGGTCCGGACCGGGATCGGGCAGACCGGCGTGCTGGGCACGCTGAAGGGCGGCCAGCCGGGACCGGTGACGCTGCTGCGCGCGGACATGGACGCGCTCCCGATCACCGAGTTAAACGACGTGCCGTACCGCTCGCAGCGCGCGGGCGTGATGCACGCGTGCGGGCACGACGGGCACGTCTCGATCCTGCTCGCCGCCGCGCGAGCGCTGGCGGCGCGGCGGGCCGAGGTTCCCGGGACGCTCGTCTTTTGCTTCCAGCCCGGTGAAGAGGGCCACGCCGGCGCGAAGAAGATGATCGACGACGGCGCGCTCGAGGGCCCGCACGTCGACCGCACCTTCGCGCTGCATCTCTACAGCGGCCTCGACGTCGGGAAGATCGGCGTGCGCGACGGTGCGTTCTTCGCTTCGGCCGACGAGTTCGATCTGACCGTGCGCGGAAAAGGCGGGCACGGCGCGATGCCGCAGCTGGCCGTCGACCCGGTGACGGCCGGCGCGTACCTCGTGACGATGCTGCAGACGATCGTCTCGCGCGAGATCGCGCCGAAGGACCCGGCGGTGATCACGGTCGGCCAGTTCGTCAGCGGAACGACGTTCAACGTCATCCCCGACGAAGCGAAGATGCGGGGAACGGTGCGCGCGTTCGACCCGTGGGTCCGCAAGTCGATGCCCGAGCGGATGGAGCGCATCCTCAAAGGGCTCGCCGAGTCGATGCGTTTCGAATACGACTTCGACTACCACTGGTCGTATCCGCCGACCGTCAACGCGCGCGAGGTGAACGATCTGGTGCGCGCGGTCGGCCGGCGCGAGCTGGGCGCGACGAACGTGGTCGAGCACGACATCGTGATGTGGGCGGAAGACATGTCGTTCATGCAGGAGGCGCGTCCCGGCGCCTACTTCATCGTCGGCTCGCGCGGCGGCGAGGCGACCTCGTTCCCGCACCACAACGCGCGCTTCGACGTGGACGAGCGCGCGCTCGACGTCGGCTACCGCATGATGGTCGCCCTCGCCTTCGTTGGAGGGCGGACCGCAGCGTAGCGAGGACCGCGAAGGGTTCGGCTTTGCCGAACCCACTTCTCAGCGGATTCTCACGTTCGACCTGAACCGTTCCCAGCAGACGAGCGTACATTCGGTGTACACCACAGTAAGGAGTCACCGTGTACGCACCCCAGAGTCAGCCCGTTCCCGCTCCGGTGGTCATGCGATTGATCGGCGTTCTGGACGCCGAGCTGGTCGCGGCGTTCAGCACGCACGAGCGCGGGCTGGCCGGGCTGGGCGGCGCAACCGTCGTCGTCGACGTTCACGACCTGCACGTCGCCGGCGAAGCCGACATGCACGCGCTCGCGAAGGTGGTCGCCGCCGCGCGGTGCCAAGGGCGCGACGTCCGGCTCGACGCGCGCGGCCTGCACTGGAAGCGCACCGCGAAGAAGACTCTTTCCGCGCAGCCTCCCGTCGACGCGCAACTTCGTTCCAGCGTGCGGCGGACCGTGATCCTCGCCCACAGCCCGCGCAAGAAACGCCGCTGAGCCGATTCGTTCGCCGTTTGCACAATGACAGGCGGCGCGCGATGGCCTATGGTGGGGACTCCGATGCTGCCCGAAGAGCACGACGCCTGCGGGGTCGGGTTCCTGGCCGACCTGTCCAACAAGCCCTCGCACCGGATCGTCGAGCTCGCGCTGCGCGCGGTCGGCGCGATGGAGCACCGCGGCGCGCGCGCCGCCGACGGGCGGACCGGCGACGGCGCAGGAATCCTGCTGGAAACGCCGCGCGCGCTGCTGCAGCGTGAGCTCGCTGCGGCGCACGTGCGCGTCCCCGAGCAGCACCTGGCGGTGGTCTGCGTCTTTCTTCCGCTCGACGAAGATCTCGCGGCGGCGATGCGCGCGAAGATCGAGCACGCGATCCGCATGGAGAGCGTCAAGCCGATGCGCTGGCGCGTCCCGCCGGTCGATCCCGAGGTGCTCGGCGCACAAGCGCGCGCGAGCGCGCCGGCGTACGAGCAGCTGCTGGTCGACGTCGGGCCGGGCAACTCGCGCGAGCGGATGCGCTCGGTGCGCCGCGCCGTCATCCGCGCGCTGCGCGAGGAAGGCGACGTCGCGACGCTGGTCAGCGCCTCGCCGCAAACCGTCGTCTACAAAGGACTGCTCTCCTCGAGCGAGCTGGGCGCGTACTTCGCCGACCTACGCGATCCGGCGTGCGTCTCGCGCTTCGCCGTGTTTCACCAGCGCTTCAGCACCAACACCGCGCCGAGCTGGCGGCTCGTGCAGCCGTTCGGGATCGTCGCGCACAACGGTGAGATCGACACGATCACCGGGAACCGCGCGTGGATGCGCGCGCGCGGCGTCGTCTCGCCGCGCGGCGCGTCGGATTCGCTGGAGTTCGACGTCGCGCTCGACGCGATGGTCGGCGCCGGCTACCGCGTCGACGAAGCGGTCGACTTGATGCTTTCGCCCGCGATCGACGACGACGAGCGCCTGCGGGCCTACTACGACGCGCACGTGCCGACCGTCGAGCCGTGGGACGGTCCGGCGGCGATCGTCTTCGCCGAAGGCGACCGCGTCGGCGCGGCGCTCGACCGCAGCGGCTTTCGCCCGCTGCGCTGGTGCCGCACCGCCGGCGGCACCGTCCTCGCCGCCTCGGAAGCGGGGGTGGTCGACTTCGGCGACGACCCGATCGTCGAGCGCGGCCGCCTGGGTCCGGGAGAACGGCTTGTCGTACGCTTCGCGACCGGCGAGCTGGTGCGGCCGGACGCGTTTCGCGCGCTGCGGCGCGAGAACGCCGACTTTCGCGCGACGGTCGCCTCGTGGCGCTTCGAGACGCCCGCGAACCAAACGCCGCGCGAAGTGGACATGGAAACGTTGCGGCGCGATCTGGTCCGCTTCGGCTACACGAAGGACGAGATCGCCGGCGTCGTCGCGCCGCTCGCGGCCGGCGGCGAGCCGGTCTGGTCGATGGGCGACGACGCGGCGCTGCCGTTCCTGGAGCGCCGGATGCCGGTCACCGAGTACCTGCGCCAGCGCTTCGCGCAGGTCACGAACCCGCCGATCGACGCGCTGCGCGAAGGGTTCGTCTTCGACGTGCGCGCGTGGGTGGGGAGCGGCGACACGAACGGCGACGTTCCGGCGCCCGCGAGCATCGTCACCATCGAGACGGCGATCCTCGACGAGCTGACGTTCGACGAATTGTCGTTCGACGCGCGGCTCGTGCCGCACCGCATCGCGCTCGACTGCGCCGCAAACGGGTTGCGCGCGCGGCTGCTGCAGATCGCCGCGGAAGCGGAGCGCGCGGTCCGTGAAGGCGCGACGTATCTCGTGCTCGACGATCGCACCGCCGCGCTGCCGGTTCCGGCGATCCTCGCGGCCGGCACGATCCACCAGCGGCTCACCGCAGCCGGCTTGCGCATGCAGGCGTCGATCGCGGCGTGCGACGGGTTCGCGCGCGACGCGCACGGCTGCGCCGCGCTGATCGCGGCCGGCGCGAACGTCGTCACGCCGTGGCTCGGCGCGCGCGCCGCGCTCGCCGAGACCGGCGACGCGACGCCGTTCCTCGACGCGCTGCGCGCCGGCTTGGTGAAGGTGCTCGCGAAGCTGGGCATCTGCACGCTGCGCTCGTACGTCGGCGCGCAGACGTTCGAGACGCTCGGGCTCAAGCACGAGATCGTCAGCGCGTGTTTCCCGGGGATGGCGGTGCACGTCCAGGCGCTCGGGTTCGACGAGCTCGAAGCGGACCTGCGCGCGTGGGACGCGCTGGCGCTGCAAGGCGGCGAGCCGCCGCAGCGCGGGCTGTTCCGCTTCCGGCGCGACGGCGTGCGGCACGCCTTCGATCCTTCGCTGCTGAAGAATTTGCGCAAGACGATCGTCGCGCGCGACGAGGCCGCCTTCTTCGCACTCTCCGACGCGCTCGAGCAGCGCGAGACGATCGCGCTGCGCGATCTGGTCGAGCCGGTCGCGCTCGGCGACCCGATCTCGCTCGAAGAAGTCGAGCCCGAAGAAGCGATACTCAAGCGCTTCGTGACCGCGGCGATGTCGCTCGGCGCGCTCGGCCCCGAGGCCCACGAAGCGGTCGCGCTCGGCGCGAAGCGGGCCGGCGCGCGCAGCAACGGCGGCGAGGGCGGCGAGGATCCGGCGCGCACGCTGAACACGATCAAGCAGGTCGCGTCCGCGCGGTTCGGCGTCGCCGCCGAATATCTCGCGACGGCGGACGAGCTGGAGATCAAGATCGCGCAGGGCGCGAAGCCGGGCGAAGGTGGGCAGATTCCCGGCTTCAAGGTGACCGCGGAGATCGCGCTGCTGCGCGGCGCGGCACCGGGACAGTCGCTCGTCTCGCCGCCGCCGCACCACGACATCTACTCGATCGAGGATCTCGCGGAGCTCATCTACGACTTGCGCCGGGCCGCCCCGCGCGCGCAGATCGCGGTCAAGCTGGTGAGCCAGGCCGGCATCGGCGTCGTCGCGAGCGGCGTCGCGAAAGCGCGCGCCGACGTCATCCACATCAGCGGATTCGACGGCGGAACGGGCGCGTCGCCGCTGGCCTCGATCAAGCACGCCGGGCTTCCGTGGGAATTGGGCCTGGTGGAAACGCAGCACGCGCTGGTCGCCAACGGGCTGCGCTCGCGCGTCAAGTTGCGCGTGGACGGCGGTTTCAAGAGCGGGCGCGACGTCGTCATTGCGACGATGCTGGGCGCCGATCGTTACGGCTTCGGCACGGCGCTGCTGATCGCGCTCGGCTGCATCTACGCGCGCCAGTGTCACAAGAACACCTGCCCCGTCGGGATCGCCACGCAGGATCCGAAACTTCGAGAGAAGTTCAAAGGACGGCCGGAAGAGGCGATCGCCTTCTTCGAGTTCGTCGCCAATGACGTTCGCCGGCGACTCGCCCGGCTCGGGGCGCGCAGCCTGGCCGAGATTCAGGGGCGTTCCGATCTCTTACGGCCCGCCGAATCCCTGGGCGATCTCGGACTCGAGATCGACTTGACGGAAATCCTGCGCCTTCCCGAACAGGCTGTGGAACCGCGCGACGTCGACGAAGACGAACGGCACATCGACGACCGCGCGTACGCGCGCACCGAAACGTTCGTTCTCACGCCCGGCGATCGTGCCGTCGGCGCGCGGCTCGCCAACGCGATCGTGATGCAGCGCAAAGGCGGCGAGCGGGTTCCGCCGATCTCGCTTCGCTATCGCGGAACGGCCGGTCAGAGCTTCGGCGCGTTCATCACGAACGGCCTCAGCCTCGAGCTCGACGGCGACGCCAACGACTTCGTCGGCAAGAGCATGGAGGGCGGAAAGATCGTCGTGCGTTCGGCCGGCGAGGCGCACGAGCCCGCGATCGGAAACGCGTCCTTCTACGGCGCGCGCGGCGGCGAAGCATTCATCCGCGGCGGCGCCGGCGAACGCTTGGCGGTCCGCAATTCCGGCGCGACGATCGTCACCGAAGGCGCCGGCGATCACGCGTGCGAGTACATGACGGCGGGGACGGTCGCGATCCTCGGACCGATCGGGCGGAATTTCGCGAGCGGAATGACGGGCGGAACCGTGTTCCTGCTGGCCGACGGTTTGCGCAAAATGCCGCACGCCGACATGACGGCGATGACCGCCGACGATTCGGACGCGGGACTATTGCGCGATCTGCTCGTCCGCCATCACGCGGCGACCGGCTCCCCGATCGCCCGCGAACTGATGGCGGCCTGGCCGCAATCCCTCGAGGGCTTCTTGAAATTCGCCCCCGCTGCGCCGGTTGCGGTCCCGGCTCCGGTCAAGGAGCCGCGTCTTCGGGCGTCTTCCCCATAGACTGAGCCGCATCGGCGGCAGTCTTGCGTGACTGCTCGGCCATGCGCTCCGCCATCTGTCTGGTTTGATCCGAGCTTGCGCGGAGCGCCTCGGAACCCAGGCGCATGAACTCCGCCAGATGCCCCAGCGCTTTGGTCGCCGCCTCCTGAGCGGTTCCCGAGGCCTTCACCGTGTGCTCGTTCAGCGTCTTTTGAAGGTCCTGGGCTTGCGAGAGCGACTGCTGGATCAGCGGCTTCATTTGCTCCGTCGTCTGATTGACGGCGTCGCCGATCGTCTTTTGAAGATTGCGTGCTTGCGTCAACGCCCGGTCGATGATCTCATTGCTGCTCATGAGCGCTCCTTTCCCCATCCGCCTTCGTACCCGCTGGTGGGGGTTTCCTCGCTCTCAGGGTCCTTACTTGGCGGCGTAGTCGCGCGAGGAGGCTCACTTCCGGAAAACGCACATGGAGGCAGTGGACAATTCCTTTCGTCGGTATGTGATCGTCGGGAACGGCTTTGCCGGAACGACGTGCGCGGAGCAACTGCGCAAGGCCGATCCGGCCTGCGAAATTACGTTATTCGGCGACGAGCCCTATCCGCTCTACAACCGGATCGCGCTGCCACCGCTGTTGCGCAAACAAGTGACCGAGCAGAAGGTCATCATGCGCGATCTCGCGTGGCACGAGAAACACAACATCAAGCTGCGGCTGCGCACGCGGGTCGAGAAGGTGGTCCCGGATGAGAAGGTCGTGCTCGCCGACGACGGGGCGTCGTATCCGTACGATGCGCTCTTGGTCGCGACCGGCGGGCGGCCAAATCCGAGCGCCGTCGAGGGCGCCGACGGCGCCGCGAACCTCTATAATTTCCAGTACATGGACGACACGAAAGCGATCTCGGCGCGCCTCGAGGAATCGAAATCGGCCGTCGCCATCGGCGGGTCGTTCATCGCCTACGAGCTCGCCGAGGCGTGCGTCTCACGGGGCGTCGAGACGCACTGGATTCAACGCGGTCCCCGCTTTCTTCGGCGAATGCTCGACGAGGTCAGCGGCGCCCTCGTCCACGAAGCCGCCGAATCGGACGGCTGCCATCTCTATTATAATGAAGAAGTGGCGCGCTTCGTGCGCAGCAACGGCGCGATCGCGAAGGTCGTCACCAAGAGCGGGATCGAGATCCCGGCCGACTGCGTCACCATCGGGCTTGGAATCACGATCAACGTGGAGTTGCTCGAGGGAACCGGCGTGGAGCTGGGGATCGGGATCAAGTGCGACGACCGGCTCGAAACCGCGGTGAAGGGAATATTTGCGGCCGGAGACGCGGCCGAATTTTACGATCCGATCGCCGAGATGCACTACCGGATGGGAACCTGGAACAACGCGGGCGCGCACGGCAAGGTCGCGGCCGTCAACATGGCCGGCGGCGACTCTCGCTACCACGACGTGCCGGAATACTCGAGCAAGCTGTTCAGCACTCAGATGATCACGCAGTTCGGCATCTCGCCGGAGTTACGCAACGATCTTGAGACCGTGCGAAAAATCGACGCGGAGAAGAAGGAGTACCGCGCGCTGTTTTTCGGCGGCGACGAGCATCCCGACCCCGGCCGTTTGGTCGGCGTCGTCATGATCGGCAAAGCGAACCGCGGCGGCAAACGCAAGTACATCGAAGCGATCAAGACGCAAGCCAAATTCGCGCGTTCGGAGTGGGCGGCGCTTCTCGACTGGACGGCATAGCAACCGAGTTGTGAAGAACGGAGCGCCGTGCGGGCCGTCACAAACGAACCGGCCGCCTCGTCCTTCCCCGGCGACGGGTAGGGCGTGCCCCCCCTCCAGCGAAGGGAGCCCTCGTGGGGCTCCCTTGCCAAGCGGGGACGTACGTGCGTTGAATTCGCGAGCCGGTCACGTTGCCGCCATCTCGGCAACCAGCCTTTTGATGATCGCCGGATGCTCGGGCGGCCGGACCGTCGGAACCTCGGCGCCGCCTCCGCTGCCCGCCCCGCAGGCGTCCGCGCTCGCGAACGTCGCGGCCGCAATGCTGTCGATCACCGTTCCGCCGATGCCGGCGCTTGACAGCCGCGGTCGCAGGCCCACTTCGACGCGGACTCCGAGCACCGTCAGCCCGGCGACCACCCAGGTCGCCCTCTCCGCCGTCTATGCGGCCGGCACACCGAGCGCGCAGACGGTCTACCAGACGACCTTCAACCTGCACACCTATCCGCCGTGCATGAATCCCAACCCGGGCGTTTACAATTGCACGATAAACGTCCCGGTCGGGACGTACACGCTGTACATGAATCTGCTCGATTCGCGCGGCGACGTGCTCTCGACCAACAACGCTTCCCCGTATCCGGCGCCGACCACGATCTACCCGAACGGCAGCACTCTGGGGAACATGTACAACGGCTCCAGCGTCT
>JAFAKB010000058.1 GCA_019235885.1 Candidatus Eremiobacterota bacterium
AGCAGATGCGCGGGGACGAGTGCCTTCGCGTCCTCCTGCAAATCCGTGAAGAATTGGGAGACGAACGGTGGATAGCGGCGCTTGAGGTGCACGATGGCCGTGTTGCGATCAGGCGCGTCGATGGAGGCGACCTCGTCATAACCCTGGCGTCCGAAGACGTTGTTGCGCGGATTCATCACCGCTCGCCACGAGAAACGAACGTCCTCGGCGGTAAACGGCGCGCCGTCGTGCCAGCGCACGCCGCGCCGCAGGTGATACGTGATGGTGAGCCCGTCGGCGGAGATCCCGCCGTTCGCGCGCGTCGGCACGACGGCCGCGAGCGCCGGGACCGGGCGGCCCGCGCGGTCGCACGCGATCAGCGGGTCGTACATCAGCCGCAGGATCTCGTTGTCCGAGATGGACTGCGCGAGCAGCGGGTCCAGGCTGCGCGGCTCGTAGCTGATCGCTTCCCGCAGCGTCCGCGCGCCGCCGGCGCTGCCGGTCGGCGCGCACGCCGGGAGAACCACGGCTGCAAGCAATACGAGGAGCCGAAGCATGAGACTCATTGCGGCTCATCCTTCGACGAACCCACGGCGACGCTTCCCTCCGACTTGGTCAGGATCGACAGCCGCGGTGCGGTCACTGAACGATTGCGTTGCGGAAACCGAACTGCAAGCACTATTGTGCCTTCTGGTATTCGCAGACGGCCGATGAGGTCTCGATCGACACTTTTGCTGACCGTTCGCGGTGCATTGATGCCGAAGCGATCTGGGCTCGCCCGGGCGATCCGCGGGCTCACGACCAGGGTACCCGGCAACGCACCATCCCTTCGGCCAGGTTTGCGCCTATTCGAATGAAGTCGCGATATTTTGCGCGTCCAGCGCGCGAACGTGCGGCTCGGGGGCGCTGCAGGTGCATGTGGCCTAGGCTCTCACCTCTCGCCAGCGGGTTCGAGTCCCGTCGCCTCCAAGCCCGACGCGGGCTTCACGCCGAGCGCTCTTTGCAGTATAATGGCCACGAGAGCCTAGGCCACTGCGAAGAGCTCTCGGCGAGCGTGCCGAGGGCTCTTCCGTTTCGCACGGCGATGGTCAACCGGCAGCACTGAAATGTCGAGCGTCGACGAAGCCGTCGGGCGCGGCGTTTCCGCCGACGTGCGTGGCGACGAAGCCGAGCGTCTCGAAGAGCGCGCACACGGTTCGCTCGAAGGCGTCGGGATCTTTGCCGAGCGACGTTTCGCGGGCTCGCTCGAGCGCCGGCGAGCGATGCTGCTGACGGGGCCGGGAGTGCGAAGTCGGCGGGCGTGGGCCAGGGATCCGGAGTGTGATTCGCGCGGAAGCGGCGATCGTGGTCTTGGACGATGAGCGGCTTGCGGTCGTGACCTTTGGCGCGCGCGATGTACTCGATTTCCGCTGGGCCTGGTTCGCAATGCCAGAGCGTTGCGCATAAAGTGTAGGTGGCAGCGATGTCACGTTGCGCGGAACACCATGGCGATCGCTGCCTTCCAGCTCGCAGGTTAGCATCGCAGATCATCATTTTCGCGCCGCGGAAGCCGCGTTGCGTCAGATCCCACACCTGATGCCCTCAATGTTTACCGCCACAACAACTCTCACCGCGTCCGAGACGATTCGGCCGGCAAGATGCGGAAAGAGGCGAAAAACCGGTCCGTGCCGCTCCAGAACGACTGCTCGATCGGCGCCCTCGATTCGATCGTATAGACGTAGGACGGCGTCGCGTAGATTCGAACCCGCTTATGGATGCGGACGCGGTCCTTCCCAACGGTCGTTGCCTCCACCGTGAGATCCACCCCGGGCGCGGTTCCGAGCGAGATCGGCGTTCTATTCAGAACCTCCGCCGCTATCATGCTGTGCTCTTGGCTTCGGACCTCGTCCTCGATACGTTGCGACAGAGACGTCGGGTTCGTCGCGGAATATTCGTCGACTTTCACCGTGAGAAGGACTTGGTCGGCGAAAACATGGGAGAACCAGTTAGGAACATTCGCCACGGGGTCGAGTTCGACAGGAGATGCAATCCCAAATCCGTAGCGCTCGAACGTGAATGTCTTCCACGGCGCTTGCGTTGCCGCCTTCAGCATCGGCGCATTCGCGGTCGCCACCCGAAGCTCGCCCGATGGCGTATTGATTCCTGGAGCGCAATCGCGAAGTGAATGAATGGCAAGCTGGATGATGTCGTTCACACAACCCTCGGCGATCCGACCGGTGGTGTCCTGGACGTTGAACCCGTAGTCCTTCGCACCGATCTTGATCGTCCAACGTCCCGAATATAGTGCATACTTCGGATCGGCGAACTTCAGCATGACCATGTCCGGTTTCGATGGTACGGGTGCGACGCGGAGCGAGATCGACGGATCGGTCGGCGTCCAGAGGCGCCTTGGTACGTCGACGACCCGAGTATTGGACGCGATCCCGGGCGTCGCTTCGAAAACTTGTGATCGCATGCGGAGGAGCCGGGTCAAAGCAACATGATCCGGCGGTGCGCTCGCCATCTCTCGCTGATACACGAGAAGGACGATGCCGGTGCCTGGGACGTCGACGCTGGGCGGGGCGTCAACGAATGCGAGCCCGCCGAGTCCCGGGTGAATCTCGACTGGCGGCAGTTCGACAAGCTTTCCGTGGACGAGCGCATACACCCCGAAAAATTGAGGGGTTCGAATCGCCTGCGCAACTGCCACGTGTCGATTCATAAGCGCGGTAACAGCGAAGCAGACAAAAAGGGAGGCCATCAATCGTCGCACGCTTACCCTCCAAGCTCGGCAATGCGCCCCTATTACTTTGATCGAGCCACGTCCGCCTCTCTGGGCAGGCCGAGCGCCGTTGCCCGCACATGGTGTGTCTCGGGCCGCGCCGCCTCGAGCCGTTTCGTGCGGGGTGGATTACCGGGAAGGGCGGGGATCGTTACACGTGCGTTACCGAGAGGGACGAGCGTGAGGGTCGACCACCCTTCGAAAAATTCAGGGGGACACGAGCGCGGTTGTGACGACGATCGATTGGTGTTGGGGGTCGGTCCAGCGGGCGCGGCGGATGCGGGAATGGCTGAGCCATGCGAAGCGGCTTCGACGTCGGCGCGAGTGCAGCGTGCGGGACTGTTGCCGGCGGAGAAGTGTTCGTCGAGGATCAGCGTGGCGGCATCTACGTCGAGGTGCGGCGCTTCTGAGGGCGGCGCGGCGAGCGCTACGCGCTGCTGACGCGCGGCGATCGATTCGAGGATCTCGCAGATCGCGGCGATGCACTTGGCTTCGCCGTGCGCGGCGTCCCAGACGGCGTCCTCGACGACGTCGGCAACGAGCCCCGGGCCGAACAGCGGACGCAGACGATTCGGATCGAAGCCCGCGTGGAAGACGGCGGCGAGGTCGTCGATGGTCCAGGCCGAGACGCCGTGGATCTGCAGCTCGCTGGCGAAGGTCGTTCGCGGGGCGAAACCCGGACCGACCAAGAGGCAATAGTCGGCTTCGTAGCGGTCTCGATACTTCGCCGCCTCCGCGACGTTGAGTTGCGAGACGATGACGTTGGATTGGCCCGTCTTGCATTCGAGCAGCGCACGGTACGCGAGCGGGCCGAGCGGTGCGTCGACGAAGCCGTCGGGCGCGGCGTTTCCGCCGACGTGCGTGGCGACGAAGCCGAGTGTCTCGAAGAGCGCGCACACGGCGCGCTCGAAGGCATCCGGATCTTTGCCGAGCGACGTTGCGCGGGCTCGCTCGAGCGCCGCGAGCACTCGCTTCGATTGCGAGCGTCCCGCGCCAGTTGCAAGTGAACGCCTGCTGGGCAGCGTAACTTCCGTTGCTGGCGCCGGTAGTGACTTATGCAAGCGCAGGCCGGTTGGTGCCGCTGCGCTCAGAGAAGGCGGTTGCCAGCATGTTTCGTCACGACGAGATGTACCAAGGAAGTCGGCGTCAGCCTCAGCACGCGCTCAACAGCGCCAAAAAAACGTCGCGGCGCGGAGCGCGCAATCGTACCAGCCATGGCGACGGCTCGATGCTGTCGGACCGTCGGTACGGCCCACACACGGAAGTGTACTGGTGGTATACAACTCTTCAAGCGCTGATGAAGGGCGCGGAACTACTGTTTGCGGCAAATGCGACCGTAGTGCTGCTTGCAGGCACGCTGCCAAATCGCGACCAGCGGTTAATGTTCCTCGTAGTGTCGTGCTTGTTCTCACTCGTGACGCTCACGACGTGGACGCGCGGAGCAACGATCTCGGGGCCGCGACTGAATCTTCTCGACTTCATCGTCCCAATGGCGCTCGGAGTGGCGGAGATCTCGCTGTTCCTGATCGTCGCGCCGTTCCACGGCTCGCCGCTCGTCCCCATTCAGTTTTGGTATGCGGCGTTCGCCGTCCATGCGGCGCTCGCGATGCTCCTGGTTTTCAACCGCTCGAGCCAGACCCCGTATCAGGACTTTGCGGACGACCTGCGCGCGAAGGCGCGCCTGATGGCTCGGTGGATGCGGAAGGACATTCGCGGAATTCTAATTCCTCTCGCCCTTGGGTGTGTGGGCTTCGTGAGTCACTTGGCGTTCCGAGGCGCGCTCGCCGGCGCGGTCGTCGATGCGGTGCTCGCAACGGTTCTTTCGATCGGTGCCGTTCTCGTTATCCGTCAAGCACTGTTGCAAAGAGGGATCCTCTGGAGAGCTCGAACGGCATAACGGGCTCGCCCGATCAAGAGGCGGAGTTATGCTCGCGGCGGGGGGACGCCTTTTCGACGTTGTTCATTCAGCGATATCAAGAGCCGTCAACTCATGGTCGCTCGTGGGCTGACATCCGGGGCGGTATCGTCGAAGCACCGCTTTGCCATGGCGCTACGTTTTGAACCGTAAACGAGGGGAACGTTAAAAACGATGGACTTGGAACGTTTTATCGGCCGCTGGCAACGTATTGTGTTCATCGACGGACGATTCGTCGAAGGCTTCTTGGTAAGCGATAGTGGCGGATACACTGTCGTACAGGCGCAGGGCGAACATGGCGTACCAATCTATGCCGACCGCGTTGCCTCGGTCGAACCGGCCCACACTCGACCAGGCTTCAGTGCCGTTGAGTCGGGGCCCGGAAAACGCATCCGTAGTGAAACGATGTGCTTGAATTTCTCAACCGGCGCGTCCGCATCTATTGGAAGGAAGGCGGTTTTGGGGAGGGACGCTTGGAAAACTCACTGATTCTCAACGGAAGGCTGGTGCTAACGGTACCCTCGACGAAATTTGGTGAGGGCGAGCGTTCAAGCACCGTTGAATGGCTCGATATGGATCGAGTTGAGTTACTCAACTAGGCTAGCACTGTTGACGCAACGGCAGCGCTCCCGCCGAAGGGTTATTATAGATGACTTTTTAGCGGAAAAGTTGTTTGTGAAAGTAACTTTCGCCGAGATAACGATGGCCGTTCCTATCTCAAGCCGCCAATTTCACACACCGCTATCAGCGGATGTGGCCATCGGCGGAGCCGCGGCACGCAGATTCGGATAACCGCTAGATCGGCAGTTCGCCATAGTTAACGGGCAGATATTCCGCGGATGTCGCTGGCGTGCGCCCATCGCGATAGTGGAGTGAGCATTTAACGAAAGAAACCCCGAATTCAACCAACCGGCGACTAATTCGAGCGCTCGGTACGATGTACTCCGTGTCGGGCCAGATCTCCACCTTAACGTCAGTCTCGCGTACGACGACGCCGTTGCTTTTTGCGTCCGTCCAGGACCTCCCGAGAATGACGCACCGCGCATCTCCTTCGTTGTAGTAAAGCCGAATCCGAAATCCGGAGGCCGATCGGGCGCCATCGTTTCGAACAATCACGGCGAGCGCTCCCCCCCGTTCGCGCGGCCGTAGGAATGCCGAAAGCTCGGCACGCTGACCAAGGCGCGATTCATGCGCGAGCAGAATCTTACCTTGAACCGCCGCGATATCAAACGCTTTTTCTTCGACGCTCAGTACGCGCTCTGCCAAATCGTTTGCCTGCCGCGAAAGTCTGATCTGCCGATTTGCCAAAAGTATTTGCGACCACGCCAAAGTGATCTGAATGATGACGAGGCAAATGGTTGCATATGCAATTGCCAATGCAAGTACATCTTCGCCACGTACCACAGTCGGGACGACGTTATATTGCGCTCTGTTTGCATCCGCGACAATGCTAAGAAATTCAAGGCCAACGACGACCATAACGATGAGGCCTGCCGCGCAGAGAGCGATGACCCACGCCCGCTTCACGGAACCGGAGGTACCTGCCTGAAATCGTCAGGTATGGAAAAGGCAGGATCGTCCACAGCAACGATGCTAATATTGCCTCGCTCCCAAGCAGCGGCGGTACCCGACAGAGGGAATGTTGCGACCTCAAACATGACGAGCTTCTGCGTCGGTGGATCTGGCCCGACAATCGTGACGTCAAAGATGCGTCGCCCGCTGGGCGTCTTCAACGAATTCATGCCTGCCGCGACGCTACGAGTAAACGGCGGGTATGGTTCGATCGATGTGTGTGGACAATCGAATGGGTTCCGTGGATGCGGGTCCAAAAGCTTTCCGTAGAACGCTGTCGCGATGATTGTCGTTGCGCCTACAGACGGCCCCGGATCTTCCCGACCATTGGGATCGCGGATATCGGGCATCGCTTTTGCGTAGGCTGTCGCCACGTCATTCGAATTTTCGGACGGAGCCTTTCCCTGACCGCCGATGTCTCGGCTAGACGTTCCTTGTTTCTTTTGTGGCAGAGCGCGTGGACTGGCCGGTACGCCGCTCGCGGTACGCGTCCACGTCCATCGGTAGGCCACCGTATCTTCACCCTCAACCTTAAAGTGGCCGAGAAAAACCGAATTCTGGCGCATCGAAGTGAATTCGGTGCTTTCGGCATTGCAGCAGACATCGGATGAATGTCAATTCCGCTGATGGGAGAAACCCAATACGTCTTCTTCTCTAAATCAAGTTCCGTTACTTCGGGTCCGGCTCGCTCCACGCAACTGTACAGCATAGCGGTATGCGCTATAGGAGTATCGAGGCGCTCCTTTGTGCGTGCGACATAATGCCGAAACGCCGTCAGCGATGGGCCAATCGGAACCTGTTGATGGGTAACCGTGTCCAGTATGTCTTGGAATAGGCCAGAAATTCCATGCCGCCGATTGGGTGCTGTAGCGTTAGCGAAGTCACGCGCAAATGACCCCGGCTGATTTGGAACTTGGTCCGCAGGTCCGAAAATGTAGACCTCATCGAAGGCCAGCGCGCCGAGCCGCAATTGCGGTAGGGGAGGCGACGCCGATGCGCCCGTGACGAACGACAGCAACAGTCCGGTGATACCGCCAACGCGTGCAACAGCTCTCAGTTGCACCTTTCGACCTCTCGGTCCACTTGCTGCGGGCTTTGGGAATGCATCCGGCGCTGAGGCTTCGCCTGCTTGACTTGGCCTCGCTTGCTCATCAAAGCATGGGGGCTGGTGTCGACGTCTCAGCCGGCCCGCCCCCACGTCGTCATTCTGGGTGCCAGCGCAAGCCGTGCGGGTCTGCCGGATTTGAGGCGTCGAATCGCGCCCGCCAAGTGCCTGCCGCGCCCGCAAGGTCAGGAGCGCTGTAACCGCGGGCGATCCGGTATCGCAGGACGCGCGCTGACAGCGGTTCCACCGGCGTCCGGCGCGATCGCTGCGCGATCATCGCTTCGCCTCCGCGCACCAGTACGCCGCTTCACGGGCATAGCTGATGGACGCGCGCAGGCAAACGCATGCGAAAAGGACGTTCGATGCGCGCTCCGGATCGTCGCACGCGTAGCCGAATCCGTCGTCGGATTCGGCTAGCCATGCATCGATGCCGTTGTCGCGCAGGAACTGCACGATCACGTACGGGTTGAAGTCTTCGGACCGCACCATGCCGGGCGTATTCTGGTGCCCTTCATCCGTCACGTCCGCCATCGTCGCGTGAAACTGCTTCCGAGATGTCGCCGCGCAAGGCGGCCGCGCGGACGATCCCTGTTCGGCGACGGCTTCGCCGTGCCGAGGGCTCGACGACGGAGCGTCGAACTCGTGTGGAGTCATTCGATGACCTCATTTCATCGGGTGACGGGCTCGGTCGGTGCGATCAACACCGGCCGGGCCGCTAGTTTTTTTGTGCGAAGTGTTTTTGCTGACAGTAATTATATCGCGAACGTGCGTTCGAATCAATATGCTATGACGCGAGTTTCGGAACCGCGGATTGCAAACTCTTGCGGTCGCGTTTGTCGCTCACGCTTCGACAAGCTCAGGGTGACACACACGTACTTCGACGGCTGCGTGACGACGACTTAGTCGGACTCGCCGTAGAGTGGGCGGACGTTGCGCTCGCCGCGGTGCAGGTAGTCGACGCCGTTCATCCAGGCCGGGCGCGGCGCGCCTTTGAGCCAGTAGTCGAACCACTCGTCGAGGTGCACCGTCCAGTACTTCTGGTGCTCGCGGTCGCGCAGCCCGTGCTCCTCGCCGTCGAACGAGAAGAGGTATGCCTCCTTGCCGAGCCGCCGCATCGCGGTGATGAACTCGATCCCCTGGAACTGCGGAACGGCGCCGTCCATGTCGTTGTGAATCGTCAGGTACGGCGTGGTGATGTGCTTGATCCCGAACAGGCCGGAGTTCTCGATGTAGAGGTCGGGGCGGTCCCACGGCGTCGCGCCGATCCGCGACTGCGTGTGCTCGTACTGCGACTCGCGCACGATCCCGCTCTCCAAGCGAATGCCGGAGTACGCGCTGATCATGTCGCCGCGGCCCCTGCTTCGGCCGCGCGGAAACGATGCGTCTTCGTGATCATGTAGTTGATCTGGTACGCCGCCCACGAGTGGCCCGCGATTCCCATGTGCTTGTCGTCGATGTAGCCCGTCTTCAGCGCGGTGTCGACGGCCGGCATGATGCAGCCCAGCGCGCTGGTTCCGGGATGGCCCGGCTTGTAGTGCACGTCCGGCAGCAGCATCACGTAGCCGTTCGAGACGTAGCGCGCGAAGTTCGGCGACGTCCCGGGGCCGGGCGAGTAGAACTGGTGGAACGTGCTGCTGTACGTCTCGTAGAAGTAGACCAGCAGCGGCGCCTTCTTCTGCGCCTTGAGCCCGTCGGGGACGAGCATGATCGCGCGCACCGGCGTTCCGTCAGCGCACTTGTAGCTGATCAGCCGCTCCGTTCCCCAGCGGTATTTCGCCAGCTGCGGGTTAGCGTCGGTGACTTTCTTCAGCGTGCGAAACGTCGAGTCGGTCGCCCACAGATCGCGGTAGCGGCGGAACGACTCGCGCGAGAAGACGAGCCGGTCGGCGTGCTTTGCCGCGAGCGGCGACACGGTGAGATCGTGCAGCCCGACGTTGAACACGGTGCGCGTCCCGTACACGAGCTCGTCGGCTTTGAAGAGCGTCGCCGGCGTTCCGCCCGACGGCGCGACGCGCGCGTACCCGCTCGCGTAGTTGCGCGTGTCGATCAGCGCGAGCAGGATCGGTTTGTCGGTGGCGAACGAGGTTGCCTCGGGATCGCTCTGCACCGGGCTGTAGACGGTCCGCGCGCGGCGGCCTTCGCCGCGCGTGAGGTTCGTCGCGGCGCCCGTGTCCGGATTCGCGAGCCACACGTCGTACTCGTCGTAGAGCAGCACGCCGCGGTCGCCCGCGAGCCAGCCGCCGTTGCCGTACGGCGGCGGCGGAGCCGGATGGTCGTCGTCGACGTTGTAAAACGCGACACCGGCGTGCGGCGCGAGCACGACGCGCTTGCGGTCGGCGACGCGGAAGGCGATCCAGTGCCGCGACGGCTCGTCCCAGCTCAGCACGTACTTGCCGCCGGGCGAGAGATCGCCGCCGGTGGTGCGCCGCGCGAGCAGCGTGCGGCGCCCGTCGGCGAGCGCGACCGCGTAAAGATCGGTGTAGTCCTCGCCGAGCCACGACGACGCCCGGCGATACGCGCGGTCGTCCTGTCCGAGCGCGACCGAAGGGTTGTCGTTTGTCGTGACGTCGCGCAGCGTGGGTGAACCGAGCTGCGCGAAATGCGAGCGGGCGAGATCGTAGACCGCGGCGTACGTCCGTTTGCGCTCGGTGTCGGCGTCGTGCTTCTGCTGCGACTGCAAGATCGAGTCGTGCCACGACCACAGATCGACCGCGGTCGGCGCCGGCGTTCCTGACGGCATCGGCGTCGGCGCGGCCGCGGTACCGAGGAAGAGCCGCTTGCCGTCGCGTGAGAAGGTCAGCTTGCCGTTCGTGTCCGGCGTCGTGTTCGCTTCGAGCCCTGGGGTTCCGGCATCGACGACCTTCACCGCCGCCAGCTTCGGCGCGCGCAGATCGACGACGTAAACCGCGTCGTGCGGGACGTCTTGCTTGTACGTGGCCTGATCGCTCAAGAATGCGAGCGACGTTCCGTCGCGCGCGAACGCCACGTTGCGGTAGCGTCCTTCGCCGGTCAGCACGTCGGTCGTCGTGCCGCGTGTGACGTCGTAGACGTGCAGGCCGTCGTTCTTGCCGTTCTTCGTCTCGGTCGCGTACGCGACGAACCGGTCGTCGTCGGAGACCGCGAAGTCGGTCGCGTCCGGCGCCGTCACGCGCTTCGTTCCGGCGAGGTCGCGAATCGTGAGCAGCGTGCCGGTTTCTTTCGTCTTGTCGGCTTTCGGCGCGGGCGAACCGGAGGGCGAGGGCGAGGGTGCCGGCGAGCCGGTTGCGCCGGGCGCGGGCGTCGCCGAGACGACGACTTGCGGCGTCGGCTCGCCTTTCGGCGGCGCGCTCGGCTTCGCCGACGCGGCCGGCGAGGCGCTCGACGACGGCGCCGGCGAGCCGCTCGGCGAGGGCGAGGCCTCCGCGCGGTACGCGATCGTCGCGCCGCCGTCTTTGGCGACCACGATCGTCTTGACGTTGTCAACGATCTCGGCCGGCTTCTGCGAATCGAGGTCGAGGATCCCGAGCCCGTTCTTGGGCTGCTCCGCGGCCGGCTTCTTCGCCTTCTTCGCGGCGTCGACGTCCTTCTTCAGCGCGGTGTGCGTGTAGACGACGAAGCGCCCGTTGCCGGCGAACGCGGGCGCGCTCCCGCGCGGCTGACGCCGCTCGGTGCCCGCGTCCAGATAGCGCACGACCAGCGTCGGATCGCCGTCCTGCGGCGTGAGCGCGTATACGAGCCGGCGGCCGTCGTCGGACAGCTTCGGGGTGCGGATTGCGTTCCAGCTATCGTACGCCTTGTAGCCGAGCGGAACCGGAGCGTCGGCCGCCACGGGCCGCGGAACGATCGGAAGGAGCGCGCACGCGAGCGCGAGCGCAACGGAAGCACGGGCGCCGAACATTCGGCGTCCGTACCTCCGCAATCGCTAGGAAACCTGCCGTGCCGGCGTGCTTACTTCCCGACCGCGATCCCGAAGATCGCGTACGGCGAGGGGAATTGCAGCTGGGCCGTCGGCAGGCTCGACGCGCTGAACGGGGGCGCGTAGACCGTGATACTGCGGGCGCCGAGGTTCCCGACGTACAGGTTCCCGAACTGGTCGCTCGTGAGCGCCTCGGGGATGTTGATCGCGTTCCCCGGCGGGCACGGGCACGCGGTGCCGATCATCGTAAACGCCGGAACGCTCGCGTTCGTCAGCGGCAGGTTGTAAACGTCGACGCGTCCGAGCGGCTGCGGCGTGCTGATCGGCATCGAGACGAACAGCTGGCTTCCGATGATCGTCTCTTTACGGTACGAGGTGTCGGAGAGCGCCGGCGTGACGACGGACGGCGGGTTGTTGTACGGCGGGGCGTAGACGTAGAGCTTGTTGACGTCCGACAGATACATGTTCAGCGAGCTGTCGAACGCGAGCCCGACGAGCTGCGAGGCGCCGGTCGGGAACGTCTGCTGCGCGGCGGTCGTCGCGTTGCTGAACGGCGGCACGAAGCGGTCGATCTCCGTTCCGACGCTCGCGGACCAGAGCTGGTTCATCTGCGGCCCCGAGGCCGGGAACATCAACTGACCCACGTTCCCCGCGGTGCCGTTGTTGAACGTCGCGTTCGGCGTGCTGAATCCCGAGAGCGGTGCGGTGAAGCAGAAGATCTTGTGATGGAAGTCGCCGGTGCAGAGATTGCCGTTGGTGTCGACGCCCACCGCGACCAAGTCGTTCCCGGCGATGGTGAAATTCGGCGTCGAGATCGGGCTCAGCGGGAGGTTGAACTGCTGAATCCCGCCCGGCGTGTTGTCGTTCGCCACGTAGAGGTGCTGCGACCACGTGAAGAGCGAGACAATGGTGCTCGTCGTGACGACGACGAACGAATACGTGACGCCGTTCTGCAGCGTGAGCGGGAAGCTCGACGTCGGCCAGGTGTACGTGTTCCCCGAGACCGCGGCCGGACCGGAGATCGCGTTCCATCCGGCGCCCGGGTTATGCGGATCGTAGACGGCAACGTACGTCGTGCCGGCGGCCGGAGGGGTCGACCCGGCCGGGAACGTGACGGAGAACGTCGGCAAGTTCGGGCAGTTGACGTTCGCGTCGGGCGTCACCGTGAACCAGACGATCGGGGTGAGCGGACCGCCGCCGATGTTCCGCGGCCGGCGCTTCATCGCGGCGAGCGTCGGCGTGCCGCCTGGCTGGGTCGAGGTGAAGTTGATCGCGAGGTGCGCGACGACGTTCGTCGGCGGACAGCTGATCGTGCTGTTGAGCGGCGCGCCGAACGCGCCGACCGGGCCGACACTCGTCGAGGTCGTGTTCGTGGTGCTCGTCGTCAGCGTGCCGGAGGCGCTGCCGATCGGCCCCGGGGTCGGCGTCGGCGTCGGAGTCGGCGCGGCCACGCCGGTGAAGAACGGGGGCGGCGCCGTGGAGCCACCGTTGCAAGCCGTCACCACCGAGGCCAAGGCGATGACGATAAGAAGCCGCCTCAACATAGCTGAGCCCTCACAAGCGAACGAAACCGGACGAAGGAACCCCTGCCGGATACCTTCGTCCCCTCCTTGGGGCTACCTGTCGTTCGCCGGGGGCGCGCATGACGAACGCCCCGGCCGAGGCGGCCGGAGCGTTCGCACGTTGGCCGTGAGGGACTACTTTCCGACGGCGATGCCGAAGATCGCGTACGGCGAGGGGAACTGCACCTGGACCGTCGGCAGGCTCGACGCGCTGAACGGCGGCGCGTAGACCGTGACGCTGCGGGCGCCGAGGTTCCCCACGTACAGATTCCCGGCTGCGTCGGCCGTGAGGGCCTCGGGGATGTTGATCGCGTTCCCCGGCGGGCACGGGCAGGCGGTACCGATCATCGTGAACGCCGGCACGCTGGAGTTCGTCAGCGGCAAGTTGTAGACGTCGACGCGGCCGAGCGGCTGCGGCGTGCTGATCGGCATCGACACGAACAGCTGGTTCCCGATGATCGCTTCCTTGCGGTACGACGTGTCGCTCAGCGTCGGCGTCACCGCCGCCGGCGGGTTGTTGTACGGTGGCGCGTAGACGTAGATGTTGTTCACGTTCGACAGATACATGTTGAGCGAGCTGTCGAACGCGAGCCCGACGATCTGCGAGGCGCCGGTCGGGAAGGTCTGCTGCGCGGCGGTCGTCGCGTTGCTGAACGGCGGCACGAAGCGGTCGATCTCCGTTCCGACGCTCGCGGACCAGAGCTGGTTCATCTGCGGCCCCGACGCCGGGAACATCAGCTGACCCACGTTGCCCGCGGTACCGTTGTTGAACGTCGCGTTCGGCGTGCTGAAGCCCGAGAGCGGCGCCGTGAAGCAGAATATCTTGTGATGGAAGTCGCCGGTGCAGAGATTGCCGTTGGTGTCGACGCCCACCGCGACCAAGTCGTTCCCGGCGATGGTGAAGTTCGGCGTCGAGCTGTTGGTGAGTGGCAGCGTGAACTGCTGGATCCCGCCCGGCGTGTTGTCGTTGGCGACGTACAGGTGCTGGCCGAAGTTCGGCGGCGTCGGCGTCGGGGTGGGCGTGGGCGTCGGCGTCGCGACCGCCAGCATCGAGGTGGTCGTGAACAGCACGAACGCATACGTCCGTCCGCCGACGAGCGTGAACGGGAAGCTGTACGTCGTCCACGAGATCGTGTTGCCGTTCATCGTGGCGGGACCCGAGATCGTGAACCAGCCGTTTGCCGGATTTCCCGGATCGTACATCGCGACGTACGAGCTGGCCGCGCTCGGCACGCTGGCGCCGCTCGGGAACGTCATGGTGAAGGCCGGCGTGTTGGGACAGTTCACCGTCACGTCCGGCGTCACCGTGAAGTAGCCGAACGGGGTGATGTTCGAGCCGCCGATCGTGCGCGGGCGACGGCGCATCGCCATGACGGCCGGCGTGCCGGACGGCTGGGTCAGCGAAAAGACGACCGCGAGGTGCGCCACGGCGCTCGAAGGCGGACAGGCCGCGGTCCCGGTGTCGCCGGGCGGTCCGCCGATCGGCCCGAGCGAGAGCGTCGAGGACGCGCTGGTGCTCGTCGTCAGCGTTCCGTTCGCGCTGGTCGGCCCCGGCGTCGGCGTCGGGGTCGGCGTCGGCGTGGGGGTCGGGGTCGGAGTCGGAGTCGGCGTCGCGACCGCGAGCATCGAGCTCGTCGTGAACAACACGAACGAATACGTGCGCCCCGCGACCAGCGTGAACGGGAAGCTGTAGGTCGTCCACGAGATCGTGCTGCCGCTGGAAACCGCCGGTCCGGAGATCGTGTTCCAGCCGGCTCCGGGGTTCCCCGGATCGTACATCGCAACGTAGGAGCTGCCCGCCGCCGGCACGGTCGCACCGGCCGGGAACGTCAGGGTGAACGCCGGCGTGTTGGGACAGTTCACCGTCACGTCGGGGGTGACCGTGAAATAGGCCAGGGGGGTCAGGTTCGCGCCGCCGATCGTGCGCGGCCGGCGCTTCATCGCTGCCACAGCCGGCGTGCCGGCCGGCTGCGTCAGCGAGAGGACGATGGAAAGGTGCGAGACGATGCTGCTCGGCGGACAGGCGACGGTCGCGGTGTCGCCGGGCGGCCCGCCGACCGGACCGAGTCCGAGCGACGACGATGCGGTGGTGCTCGTGGTGAGCGTTCCGCTTGCGCTGTTCGGTCCCGGCGTCGGTGTCGGCGACGGCGACGGCGTCACCGTCACGCCGGTGAAGAACGGCGGAGCCGATGCGGAGCCGCCGTTGCAAGCCGTCACTACGGCGGCCAAGGCGATGACTACAAGAAGCCGCCTCAACATAGCTGATCCCTCGCAAACGAACGCAAACGGACGAAGGAACCCTGGCGAGACCTTCGTGCGGTCGCTCGGGTTACCTCTCGGCGATCAAACTTTCGCTTTGCGACGGACGGATTGGGATCTGTTTGAGCGGCGGAAAACGGGGGTACCGTCCGGCTCGAGGGGCCTTCAGCATTCCACCGCAGCATGCCCTCGGAATCACGGCGCCGTCCGCACCCGCAACGAGGTGGACGGCGCCGTTTTCTATGCGAAAAGCTAGGCGGCGCCCGCCGGCATCGGCAGCGCGGCGCGCCGCCTCGCGGCTTCGCGGATCGCGCGCCGCATGATGTGGTTCGAGGCCGTCTTCAGGACGCAGACGACGGTCTCGTCCGTCCGACAGCTCAGCAGATCGAGGGTCGGGCGCTGGGCGACGGCGCAGACCGGAACGTCGCCGAGCCGCGCACGGATGCGGCGAATCAGCGCCGCGCACGGCTCCGCGTGCCCGTCGGCGTCGATCACCACGACATCGTACGGCGCGCGCGGCAGCTCGTCGATGCTGCGGGCAACCGCAACGAGATCGAGATGAAGCCCGGCGACGATCGTACGCCAGGCGTTGCGAAAGACCATCTGCGGCTCGACGACGCAGACCCGGTATCCCGGATGCTCCTGATCCATGTTCACCTCCGTGTGACGGGCTCGGCACCACGTCCGTGTGGTGCGGGGGCGCTCAGGTAATCGCTTGTTTACCCGGATCAGGCGGCTTCCACGCGCTGATCCCAAACCGAGCCGCCGTCGAGGACGACCCGCAGGTCGTGGACCATCTCGAGGTCGGTCGCGTCCTTCGAGACGACGGCGGCGGCGCCGTAGGCCCGGCACCGGTCGAGCCGGCCGCGCCCGCGCTCCGAGGTCAGCACCACCGGGCGGATCGCCGGGGCCTCCGCCTGCAGGACGTCGAGCACGTCGAGGACGTCGTAGGCGGTGAAGTCCAGGTCGAGCAGGACGGCGTCGGGCGCCGCCGCGATGATCTCGTCGAGGTCCAGCTGCGCCGCCGAGCCGGCCACACGAGCACCCGCTAGGCTGACCAAGCGTTCCAGCTCCGGCTCGAAGAGGGATTGCGGTTCGACGATGTAGACGCTAGCCATCGGTTTCTCGGGAGACTGTACCCGAACGCACGGAGCGGCTCTCCAGACTGAGGTCACACTCTCATTGAGCCGAACCGCTCTGTCGTTCGACCAGCCGGCCGCGCTCGAGCCGCACGACCGGCGCCGCGAAGGCGGCGACGTCCGACTCGTCGTGGGTGACCAGGACGACCGGGACGTCCAGGGCGGCCAGCGTCGTCCGGACCTCGTCGCGGACGCGGAGCCGCGTCGTCTCGTCGAGGGCGGCGAACGGCTCGTCTAGCAGCAGCGCCCGCGGCGTCCAGGCGAGCGCGCGAGCCAGCGCGACCCGCTGGCGCTCGCCGCCCGAGAGCGCCCCCGGCCGGGCCCGGCCGAACGCCCCGAGCCCGAGCCGCTCGAGCCAGCTCTGCGCGGTGGCACGGCGACGCTCGCGCGGCACGCCGCGTGCCGCCAGCCCGAAGGCGACGTTGTCCAGGACGCTGAGATGCGGGAAGAGCGCGTAGTCTTGAAAGACGTAGGCGACCTCGCGCCGGAAGGCCGGGACGTCAAGGCCCCCCTCGTGCAAGACCCACCCGTCCAGCGCGACCCGCCCGGCGTCGGGCCGCACCAGCCCGGCGACGATCCGCAGCAGGGTCGACTTCCCCGCCCCGCTCGGCCCGGCCAGCACCGTAACGCCGCGCTCGAAGCGCAGCTCGACCTCGAGCGCGAACTCGCGCAGCTGCTTGCGGGCGGCGAGCTCGATCACGCGGCGCGCCGCTCCAGCGCGCGGGCGGCGGCGACGACCGCGAGCGCGACGGTCACCAGCACGACGGCGAGCGCGGCGGCCAGGTCGACGTCGCCGCTCTCCAGGCCGAGATACACGGCGAGCGGGAGGGTCTGCGTCACGCCCGGCAGGTTGCCGGCGAACATGATCGTCGCGCCGAACTCGCCGAGCGCGCGCGCCCAGGCCAGCACCGCGCCGCCGGCGAGCGCGGGGAGCGCGAGCGGGACGGTGACGCGCGCGAAGGTCCGCAGCGGGCCCATCCCCAGCGTCGCCGAGGCTTCTTCATAGACGCGCTCGACCGCGGCAAACCCGGCGCGCGCGGCGCGCACGTAGAACGGCGCGCCGACGAAGAGCTGCGCCAGCACGACCGCCGACGTGGTGAAGGCAACCTGGACGTGCAGCGCGCCGAGCAGCGGTCCGAGCGCGCCCATCCGCCCGACGACGAACAACAG
>JAFAKB010000059.1 GCA_019235885.1 Candidatus Eremiobacterota bacterium
GTGGTACGCGTCGCGCGCGGTCTGCGCGATCATCGCCAGGTACGGCGACTGGCCGGGCTTCGCGCCGTCGTACAGCACGCCGGCGCTCTGCTTCGAAGCCAGATCGCGGCCGGTGTTGTAGCCGAACGCGTTGAGCGCACCGATCGCCGGAACTTCGACGTGCGAAGCGACGAGCGCCGCCGGGAGAACGTCGCCGAGCGAGACGGCTTCGAACAGCGAAGCCGGCCGAGTGTTGGCGGGGAACCGCCGGTCGAGGTAGCGGCCGAGCCAGCCGTATTGTTGCGGGCGCTCCGGCGAGGCGGTTTCCCAAATCTGCGTCGCCTCGAAGTGCGAGCGGTTGGGGTTGGGATAGCCGACGCCCTGCACCAGCGCGACGCGGCCGTCTTTGTAGAGCGCGTGCAGCCCTTTGAGCGCGGGGTTGAAGCCGATCCGGTCGTTCAGCTTGAGCACTTGCGTCTCGGCGACGTGGATCGCCGGGCGGACGCGGTGGTACGCATCGTCGCTCCACGGCACGACGGTGTTCAAGCCGTCGTTGCCGCCGCCCATCTGCACGACCACCAGCGCGTTGTCCGGATCGACGCCGTTCGCGAACGAGGGCAGCAACGGCGAATTCGCCGCGACCTGCGCCAGCGCGCCGCTCGCGTTTCCGCCGAGGAACGCGACCGAGAGCGCCGAGGTGACGAAGCTTTTGCGTTTCATCGCATGCAATCCTGACGTCAGTCGAGCTGGTTGACGGGGAGGTTGAGCGTCAGCGCGAGCGCGCCGCGGATCTTGTCTTGATAGTTCTCGGGGCCGAACGGCAGCGGGTTCTGCGTCGCCGCGCTCGGCGTCTGCGAGTTGAGGTAGGCGACCAGCGTCGCGCGCACCTCGGAGGTGACGTCGTCCTGCACGACGCCCGAGACCAGCGCTGCGGCGATCCGCGAGGGATCCATCCCGACGCGCCGCACGAGCTCGTCCGGCGCGACGTTCGGCGCGGGGACGGCGGCCTGTCCGTTCTTTCCCGGCGCGGTCTGCGCGATGAGCGCGTTGACGAAGTTGAAGCGCGCCAGGAGCGTCGCGGTGTTGACCCACGCCGGGCCGCCGTCCCAGCCCTTCACGCTCGGCGGGTTCAGCGGCTCTTGTCCCATCCGCGCGAGCTGGTACGGCAAGTTCGGCGGCACCGCTTGCGCGCCGGCGTAGCGCAGCGTTCCGATCGCGAACTCGATCGGCGATTTCGGGATCGCGCGGTAGGCGCGCGGCGAGTAGAAGACGTTCGAGCGCAGCAGCGTTCCGACGGTCTTCGCCACGTCGAAGCCCGAGAGCGCGTACGTCTGCGCGGTGGCCTCGATCAGCTCGGGCTCGGGATCGCTGTAGACGAAGAACTCGAGCAGCTTGTGCGCGAGAAAGCGCTGGTGCACCGGCTGCGCGACGATGATCGCGATCACGTCGTCGGCATTGAACGCGCCGGTGTTGCCGAGCACCGTCTTCACGCCGTCGTCGTGGCGGTTCGGAACGAACGCGGCTTGCTGGTTCTTGTCGACCACCCAGCCGGTGAACGCGCGCGCGGCTTCCTTGACGTCGTCCTCGGTGTAGTTGCCGAGGCCCAGCGCGAACAGCTCCATCACCTCGCGCGCGTAGTTCTCGTTCGGGTGCGCCTTCGCGTTGGCGCGGTTGTCGAGCCAGATCAGCATCGCGGGATCGCGCGTGACCGACGAAAGCAGGGTCGGGAAACGGCCCAGTCCCTGCTCGCGGAACAGGTTGATCTGCCCGGCCATGTACTGCGGCGGAACCTTGCCGAGCGCGGTCGCGAAGTGACCGTGCCAGAAGAGCGTCATCTTCTCGACCAGCGGGCGGTTCGTGCGCAGCATCCGGTCGAGCCACCACAGCTGGGTCGCCTGCCGCGCCTTCTTCGGGTCGTAGAGGACGGCGCGGTCGGGATAGACCGGAAAATCGGCGTCCGGGACGCGCGGGTGCAGCAGCGAGTCGACGGCGCCCGCCATCCCGAGCGCGGTCAGGCGCGCGACGTCGGCGTCCGCGCCGCCGAACCCGGCGCGGCGCAGCAGATGCGCCGCGTGCCGCGGTCCGAAACGGCCCGCGTACGGCTGGAGTGCGGTGGCGGCGTCGAGCGTTCCCGGCGGCCGGAAACCGGTCTGCGGGTCGGTCGACGTGTCGAGCTTCGGTGCCGGCACGATATCCTCCGAACGTCCCCTGCTTCGCCATCATCGCGCCCACCGTCTTCCGGCGGATGAAAACCGGATGAGATATGCGCCGGCGCAATGCAAATTCGGTTGGGTTGGCTCGGCAGGCGACCGCCGAAGAACGTCGCAAACGGCAACAATCGGGATACGCGACGGTCCGGCAGAGGGCTCAGAATCGATGAGTGAGATGGAAGCGCAAGAGACGATCCGGCCGCTCACGGTCGACGATTATCATCGCATGGTTGAAGCGGGCATTTTGGGTGAAAGTGAGCGCGTCGAGCTGCTCGACGGGCTATTGATCGCGATGCCGCCCGAGGGTCCGGTCCACGCCGACGTCGCAGGAGAGCTGAACGTCTTGCTGGTGCAGCGTTTCGCCGGCCGCACGACCGTTCGACCCGGAAGCCCGGTCGCGCTCGACGGCGTTTCGGAGCCGCAACCGGATCTTGCGCTCGTCCGCCGGCGCGAAGAGCGCTATCTTCACGGCCATCCGACACCGCAAGACGTTTTGCTCCTGGTCGAGGTCGCGTGGACATCGCTCGCCTACGACCGGCGCCGGAAGCTACGCGCGTACGCGCGCAATGGGATCGCGGAGTACTGGATCGTGAACTGCGTCGACCGGAGGGTCGAGGTCTATACCGATCCGCACGAGCTGGGCTACGCAACAAGCCGCAATTACGAGCACGGCGAAGCGGTGGCGCTGCGCGCATTCCCCGACGAGCTGATCGCGGCCGACGCGTTCTTGCCGTAGCGCCGCGTAACCCAGTTTACCGCGCTGTACCAGTCAGCCGGCGATGCTGAGCAGCGCGGAGACTTCGCTGGCGAGCTCCGGCGCCGCGACGCCGCGCGTCGCGCGGCCGCTCGCGCTCACGGTCACCGAAACGTCGGCGCGGCCGAGCGCCGCGGCGAACAGACGGCGCTGCTCGCGCACGTAGGCGGCGCGCGGTTTCGCGTGGTGCTCGTACCAGGTGAACTTCGCGGTGCGCGCCGCGACCGCGTCGCCGGCGCTCTCCTTCGGAATCATCCCGTACGTCGGGCTGAACAAGAACGCGTCCGGGACGTAGTACGGCGGAAACGACCCGGCGCGCGCGTCGACGACGAAGACGTGGTCGAAGCGCCGTGACAGCACGCGCTCGACCGACGCGACGACGACCGCGTCGTCCCGCTCGTCGATCAGCTCGGGGCCGCGCTCCGCCGCGGCGAGCCGCTCGCAGTACGCCAGCGCGGCGGCCAAGTCGTCGAACGGATGCCGCGCCGCGTACGAGCCGATCAGCGCGATCAGCCGCGCGATCAGCGTCGCGCGCAGCCGCCCGCGCGCCGCCGTCTCGCCGCGGCGCGGCAGCAGCAAACCGCCGTCTTCGACGATCGCGCGCGCCGCCGTCGCGACGTCGCTCGCGCGCAGCCACTCGCACCAGCGCGCGCGCCGCGCGCGGAACGCGTCGAGCCGCTCGCGCGCGAGCGCGCTCAAGTCCGCGTCGCGCTCGCCGTGCAGCACGTTCGTTCCGAGCCGCAGGTCGCGCTTGCGGTCCCAGCGCCGCTCGGGATCCTCTTCGCTCTCCGGCAGCGCGAAGAGCGCGGGCTGCGGATCGGCCGGCTCTCCGCACAATACCGCGATCGACGCGTCGGAGAGGCGCAGCATCGGGGTCTGCAGCGCGCGCAGGGTCCAGACGTGGTGGAACGGATCGACCGCGGTCCACAGCAGCGCGAGCGCGTCGAGGACGTCGGCGCGCTCGAACAGCGCGGGATCGCCGGCGAGCGCGAGCGGGACGTCGCGCGCGAGCAGCGCGTCCTCGAACGTCGTCAGCGTGCGCAGCGTGCGGTGCAGCACCGCGATCCGCCCCGGCGGCGTCCCCGAGTTCAGCAGCGCGACGACGCGCGCGGCGACCTCGCCGGCTTCGGCCGCGCGATCTTGCGCGCGCAGGACGCGCACCGCTTCGCCGGCCGGAACGGAGCGCGCCGGATCGGCGTCGATCACCGCGCGCATCAGCGCCGCGATCTGCGGGTGCAGCGTGCGCGCGCCGAGCACGACGGTCGTCGCGGCGCGGCCGAAGACGCGCTCGGGCCGTGCGCCGGCGAACGTCTGCGTCGCAGCGTCCATGTCGCCAGCGACGGCGACGCCGTCGAGCGCGTCGCCGAACAGTCCGCGCAAGAAGCGCAGCGCCGCCGCCGAGAGATCGTGCGCGTCGTCGACGAACGCGACGCGCAAACGCCGCCGCAGCGCGCGCGCGATCGCCGGCCGGTTCTCGAGCAGCCGCGTCGCCTCCGCCAGCGCGTCGCTCGCCGTCAGACAGCCGCGCCGCACCAGCTCGTCGACGTACGAGCGGTAGAGCCGCGCGAGGATCTTCGCCAGGTCGAGCTCGCGGCGGCGCTGGCGATCCAGCTCCGAGGCGCCGATGGCGAGCGAGGCGCGGTGCTCGTCCTTCGTCGCGGAGAGCAGCGCGGGGGAAGCCAGGTTCGGCGGGTTGGCGTAGAACGTCGTCGCGCCGCGCAGCGCCGTCGCGAGAAACGCGTCGTCGTCGATCCCGGCCTCGCGCAGCTTGCGGATCAGCCGCAGCGCCGCCGCGGCGAAGCGCGCCGGCGTGCGCAGTCCGGCGATCTCCGGGTCGACGTCGGCGCCGAGCCAGTCGCTCCACTCCGCCGAGAACAGCGGCGCGGCGGCGCGTTCGAAGATCGCTTCGGCGTCGAGCGGGTCGACCAGCTCCAGATCGAGCGCCAGCCCCGTCTCGAGCGGGTGCGCGCGCAACAGCTCGAAGGCGAGCGCTTCGAGCGCCGCGCCGCGCACCGCGACGCCGCTCGCCGCGCTCATCCGCGCCGCGAGCGCGCGCGCGCCGTCTTCGCGCGCCGCGGTGACGATCGCCGCATCGGCGAGCGCGGGATCGGCCGCGACCAGCGCGGCGAAGCGGCGCACCAGCGCTTCGGTCTTGCCGCTGGTCGGCGGCCCGGTGAACGCCAGCAGGCCGTGCTCGGCGGGCAGCGCGAGCGCGCGCTCCAGCGCGAGCACGGCTACCGAACTTTTGTCACCCGCGTTGTCGCCTTGCGCTTGTCGCGGGGTCATCGCCCGAACCGCTCCTCGAGCGCGAGCGGGCGCTCGCGGCACGCCGCGGCGTACGCGCAGTAGCGGCACGCCGCGGGATCGTCCGTCGCCGGAAACGCGCGCAGCGTTCCGGACGAGAGCTCCGACGCGAGCGCGATCATCCGCTCGCGCGCGCGCTCCAGCTCCGCCTGCGCGATCTCGCCGGTCGCTTGTCCCGAGCTCGTCGAAGGGTAGCCGCGCGGCGTGCGCGACGTGGTCACGACTTCCAGCTCGACCGGCGCGACGTCGAGCAGCGCGTCCTTCAGCGGCACTAGCGCGAGCCGCGAGACCACGTCGCCGCTCTCGGTGCGCGCCCAGTAGTAGAACGGCAGCTGGAACTCGCGGAAGGCACGCACCTCGTCGAGATACTCAGCGGCGCTGGTCGCGATCGAGCCGGTCTTGTAGTCGACGACCGTCACCGTGCCGGTGCGCAGGTCGCGGTCGAGCCGGTCGATGTAGCCGACGAAACGGTGTCCGCCCAGCTCGACGTCGGCCTGCGTCTCGCACCCGATCACCTCGAACGGTGCGCGGCGCGCGCGCTCGATCAGCCAAGCCAGATACTTCTTCGCGGTCCGGCGCGCGCGCCGTTTCTGCAGCTCGAACTCGACCGGGGCGTCGAAGCGCGTGCGGTGGCGGTCGAACGCGGTGACGACGGCGTAGTCGAGCACGGCGGCGAGCGCGGGGGCGTCGGCTTCCGCGAAGCGCACGTGCGTCTGGTGAAACTCCTCGAGCGCGGCGTGGAACGCGATCCCGTAGAACGAGGCCGACGAGCCGCGGTCTTCGACGGCGGCGCAGGCGTAGCGGAACCACCACTTGCGCCGGCACTCGGCGTACGCGTTCAGCGAGGACGCGCTGAACGAGAGCTTGCGCACCGCCACCGGCGCGGGCGGCTCGTCGTCGACCGGCTCGGCCGGCGCGAGCGCGCCGAGCGCGCCGGTGATCGGGGGCGCGTCGCTCAGCTCCGCTTCGATCTCCGCGATCAGGTCGCGCGCTTCCCAGGGCTCGGCGAACGCGCGCGCCGCGTCGAAGTCGCGCGCGATGCGCTCGAGCGCGGCGCGCGCAGCCCGCGCTGAGCCTGTCGAAGAATCGCCGATCGGGAACGACGCGGCGATCGCCGCCAGCACCGTCTGCGCCGAGGCGTCCGGCGCTTTGTACGCGTTCGTGATCGTGTCCAGACCGTGCGCGAAGCGGTTCGCCTCCGCGACCGCCCCCTTGCCGATGATCTCGAGCACGTCGGCGCGGTCGCCGGCGGCCGCGAGCAGCGTGCGCGCGTCGTCGGGGCGCACCCCGCTCTGCGGCGCGAGCAGCGCGCGCCGTGCGTCCGCGTCGCGCTGCGAAGCGGCGTAGCGCAAGAGCGCGACGACGCCGTCGACCGCGCGCAGGTCGAGCGGCGGCGGCGCAGGAGCGCCCAGGTCGACGAGTTCGAACGCAAGCCCCGCTTCGCCGAAGAGCCGGCGCCAAGCGAAGGCGTCGTCCGGGTTCGTCAGCAGCGCCGCGTCGACGGCGAGCGCCTCGCCGGGCTGCGCCGGCTCGGCGGCGACGGCGTGCCGCAGCGCGCTGCGCACGTCGAGCGCGTCGGCGTACGCGATCAGCGTGCGCACGTGCTGCGCGAGCGACTCGAACGGCGCCGGAACGGCGTCGCGGTCGAGCGCCTCGAGGACGCGCGCGGCGAACGAGTGGCTCGAGCGCAAGTGCGGAGCGAGCGCGGGGTCCTCGTGCGTCGCCGCGATCCGCCGCACGATTGCGCGCCGCTCGCCCTCGCCGAGCACGCGCCGGCGCACCAGCCGCGAGAGAAACGCGGCCGGCCCGATCGCATCGCCGTGCGGCAGCCGGCGCTCGTCGACGAGAAGCACCTTCAAAGCTTCAAGACCGGGGCGAGCCCGGCCCCCGGCTGCGTCCACGGATCGCGATGCGGAGTCTGTGGACGAGGCGTGGAATGAGGTGCATGGTGACGGACCGAGCAGAGGGCGCCGTGAAACGAAAACGGCTCATCGTCGGCGTGTCGGGGGCGAGCGGGAGCGCGTACGCGATCGCGGCGCTGCGCGCGCTCCGGGCGGTTCCGGACGTCGAGACGCACCTCGTCCTCTCGCAGCAGGCGCGCCGAACGATCGAGCTGGAGACCGACGCGACGGCGGCCGACGTCGAGGCGCTCGCCGACGTGGTTCACCGTGACGGCGACCTCGCCGCGTCCATCTCGTCGGGCTCGTTCAAGACCGAGGGGATGCTGGTGATCCCGTGCTCGATCAAGACCGCCTCCTCGATCGCCTACAGCTTCAACGCGAACCTGCTGACGCGCGCCGCCGACGTCTGCCTCAAGGAAAAGCGGCGGCTGGTGCTGGTGGTGCGCGAGACGCCGCTCCACCTCGGCCACTTGCGCATCCTCACGCAGCTCGCGGAGATCGGCGCGGTCATCCTGCCGCCGGTTCCCGGAATGTACGCGCGCCCGAAGACGGTCGACGAGATCGTGGCGCAAACGGTCGGCAAAGCGCTCGACCAGTTCGAGATCGACGCGAAGCTGTTCACCCGCTGGACCGGCGCGGCGAGCGGCTCGGAGTGAGCGGCGCTGCCGTTCAGTGTGAGGTCAGCGTGAACGAGGCACCGACGGTGCGTTCGCGGTAACCCTCTTCGGGAACCGCGGCGACCGTGTACGTGCCGAACGGGGAGTCTGCCTCGACCGTCACCCGAATCGCCGCCTTGCCGTGGTTGACCGCGGCTCGGTAGTAGTTTCCGTCGTTGGTGACGTGATCGACGTCTTGGCCTTTATTCGGCTGGTCGGCGGCGCCGAAGGCGCACCCTTTGGTAACGCAGGTGAAGCGCACGTGACGTGGCTGCTTCTGCCGCGGGGCGCCGACGACGCGGACGACGAGCAGGCCCGGAAATTCGGTTTGGTACTTCGCCTCGCCCGGCGCGACGAACGCGCGCGCGGTCTGCGGCGTGCCGGAGACGACGAAGGCGCGCACCACGTGCAGCGGCTTGCGCGGGTGCGCGTGCGCGCGCGGAGGCTGATGAGGCGCCGGGTGCGAGGCGGCGACGAGCGCGATCGCGGCAACCGCGAGCGCGAGCCGCCTCACGCGACGGCGTCGGCGCCGGTGCTCGTCTCCGCAGGCCGCCACTCGACGCACGGCGGGATGAGCCGCAGGTCGACGCGCTCCTTGTGCTGTCCGGCCAGGGCGATCAGCCCGGCGATCGTGTCGTCGGAGAGCAGCGTCGGTTCTAGGCCGAGCGAGCGCAGGTTGGTGTTCACGCAGTTGTAGTAGTGCGACTCGCGTTCGACGCGCGGGTTCGCGACGTGCGCGATCTCGCACGCCAGCCCGCGCTCGCGCGCGACCCGCGCGACGCGCTCGGCGAGCTCTTCGACCGAGAACATCTCGGTGAACTGGTTGAAGACGCGGTACTCGCCTTCGCGCGCGGGGTGCTCGAGCGCGATCTCGACGCAGCGCACGGTGTCGCGGATGTCGAGGAACGAGCGCGTCTGGCCGCCGCGGCCGTAGACGGTGAGCGGGTGGCCGAGCGCGGCCTGCACGCAGAAGCGGTTGAGCACGGTTCCGAAGATGTGGTCGTAGTCGTAGCGGTTGGCGAGCGCGGGCGAGAGCGCGGTCTGCTCCGTGGTCGTCCCGTAGACGACGCCCTGGTTCAAGTCGGTCGCGCGCAGTCCCCAGATGCGGCAGGCGAAGTAGATCTGGTCGCTGTCGCTGACCTTCGTCAGATGGTAGAACGAGCCGGGCTGCTTCGGATACGGCAGCGTGTCGGTGCGGCCGTTGTGCTCGATCGTGATGAAGCCTTCTTCGACGTCGATGTTCGGCGTGCCGTACTCGCCCATCGTCCCGAGCTTCACCAAGTGCGCCGCCGGGGCGTGCTCGTGCAGCGCCCACAGCACGTTCATGTTTCCGACCGTGTTGTTGATCTGCGTGCGCACCGCGTGCTCGCGGTCGATCATCGAGAACGGCGCGCTGCGCTGCTGCCCGAAGTGGACCACGGCGTCCGGCTTCGCGTCGCGCACGGCACGGCACAGCGCGGCGTAGTCGGTGACGTCGGTCTGCTCGAAGCGGATCGTGCGGCCCGTTGCGCGCGACCACTCGTCGAGCCGGCGGCGGGTCGAGGCGATCGGAACGAGCGAGTCGAGGCCGTGCTCGCGGTCCCACGCCCGGCGGACGAGGCTGTCGACGATCGTGACGTCGTGCCCGCGGCTGGAGAGGTAGAGCGAGGTCGCCCACCCGCAGTAGCCGTCGCCGCCGATAACCAGGACCTTCATGCCGGAACCCCTCCGTGGAAGAGATCGAGTAGCCGCTCGACGTGGCCGCCGAGGCGATATGTTTCCGCGCGCGCGCGCGCCGTCGCGGACAGATTTTTCCACGCCCGCTCGTCGAGCACCGTTCGAATCGCCGCGGCCAGCGCACTTTCATCGCCTCGCCGCACGGCGATCCCTGCCCCGGCGATCCAGTCGCCGATCCCGCCGACGTCGTACGCGACCGCCGGCCGCCCGCGCGCCTGCGCCTCGATCCCGACCAGCCCGAACGGCTCCGGCCACAGCGACGGGACCGCGATCGCGTCGGCGGCGTCGATCGCCGCGCGCAGCTGCGCCGCGGACAGGTGTCCGCGCCATTCCACCTCGACGCCGTCGCGCGCCGCTTGCGCGCGCGCCGCGCGCTCTTCGTCCTCGCCCGCGCCGGCGACGACCAGCCGCGGCCGTTCGGCGAGCGGAATCTGCGCCAGCGCGCGCAGCAGCGAGCGCAAGCCTTTGCGCGCGGTGAGGCGCGACGCAAAGAGCAGCGTGCGCTCGAGCGGCCGCGGGGCGACCGGGTCGGCGAACGCTTCGTCGGGGAGCGGTGGCGGCGTGATCGAGATCCGGTCGGCGGTGATCCCGTTCGCCACGCAGGTCGCGCGCATGTGCTCGCTCGAGATCAGCACGCCGTCGGCGCGCGCGATGCGGTCGCGCAACGCCTCGCGCTCGGCGATGCGCCGGAACGACGACGGGCGCGGACCGTGCACGCAGCCGCGCACCACCGTCGCACCGCGGCACGACGCGCCCATCGGCGCGCTGCAGACGGCTTCGAACTGCGGAAAGACGCGGTCGCCGGTCGGGCAGAACGAGCGGTGGTCGTGGACGCGCACCAGCCAGCGCGGCGCGCGCTCGCGGACCGCGTCGAGCACGGCGGTGTCGAACACGCTCGCGGTGACCACGACGTCCGCGGGATGGCGCGTCAGCTCGTCCGCGACGGAGCGCGCCGCGTCCGCCGACGGTGCATCGTCTTCGCCGCCCCAGCCGATCGCGCGGGTCGCGACCCCGGGCGGCGCCGCGCCGCTGAGGTCGCGCGCCAGCAAAGAAACCGAACCGTGGGAGGCAAGGACCGGCAGGACGGTCTCCCAGTAGCGCTCCGCCCCGCCCACGTCTCCGACGCGGTCGCAGAGCACCGTGATGGCGGGCATCTGAGGTGTGGTTACCCGGCTCGTCTGAGAAACCGCTGAGAGCAACCACTCCCAGCGATTTTCTCAGGTTCGCTTAACCAAAAGCAAGACTTTCGGCGTCTGCACGGCAGACGCGCCGACGAGCCCGTCGTCGCCGCGCAGCGAGACTGCGGCGTTCGGCCCGCTGGCGATCACGACGGCGCGCTCGATGGCGTCGGCGCCGAAGCGGTCGGGATGGGTGCGCAGCTCCTTCGCCAGATCGACCAGCGCGACGGGCGTCGTCGCGATCACCAGCACGCGCTGGCCGGCGTAGGCCAGGACGACGCGCGGCGCCTCGGCCGTGTCGCCGCCGAAGTCGGGGATCGTCCCGCCCGGCGCGACGACCCACGGGCCGGCCCCGGCGAGCGTCGCGCCCTCGAGCGGGACCGAGAGGCTACCGCCGCCGGTCAGCGCGGCCGTGACGAGCGCGTCGGCCGCCGGCGCGTCGGCGATTCGGGCGGTGAAGCCGTCGAACGAGAGGTTCGCGACCGTCGCGCAGACGGGCGCCCCGAAGACCGGCCCGACGAAGGAAACGACGCTGGCGCGGCCGACCCCGCCGAGCAGCGTCTGCCGGGGCGCGCATGGCGCGGCGGCCGGCGTCACCGTATCGGCGGGAGATGGTGCGGTTTGCGCCACCGCCGTCCGCGCAGCGACGGGAACGGCGAGCGCGAGCACGAGCGCGGCGGCAAGCGGAAGACGCATCGTTCCGTGAACGCGCAGCGCGCGACGGAGGTTCACCGCGCGTTCACGACGCGGTGAAGCGCGCGTTCGCGAGCGCGACGTCTTCGACGCGATCGACGTTCAGCGCGATCTGCGGGTGCGTGCAGCGGATCGCGCCGACGTCCGCGCGCAGGATGCGCGAGGCGCGCGCCTCGGCGTGCTCGATCGCTAGCAGTCCGAACGCGAAGCGCGCGAGCACGTCCCACCCGAACAAGCCGGCGAGACGCAGCGGCGACTTGCGCGCGTTGCCGAGCGCGTCCATGAACGTGTTGAGCCGCGGCATGACGCGCGGGCGCAGCGCGACCAGCCCGCCGCCGCAGTAGCGGCCGTCGCGCATGCGCGCCCAGGTGTGCGGAAACTCGGGATACGCGGCGACGTGATACCGGCGCTCGAGGCAGGCGTACGCGACGTCGAGCTCGCGGTCGACGACGCGGTCGACGAACTCGTCGACTGCGGGCGCGTCGAGCGCGGGGAGATCGGACGCGCTGACGATGACGATCGCGTCCTCGGTGAAGCCCTGCATCCCCGAGCGCAGGCTCTCGAGCATCTTCCGCCCGTCGCCGCGAACCTCGCTGGCGTTCGCGAGCGCGGGGTGCGCCGCCGCCGACGGCGGCGCGACCGCGACGATGCGGTCGATTCGGGAGGACGAGCGCAGCCCCGTGATCGTGCGCTGCACGAGCGGGATCCCGCCGATGCGTACGAACGCCTTGTTCGGTGCGTCCGGCTCGAGCGCGGCGACCTCGTCGCGCGGCCCGCCGGCGAGCACGATCGCGTCGAGCGCTTTCACCGGCGCGGACCGCAGCGGAGCGAGGACCGCGAAGGATTCGCCGCAGCCGAATCCACCCAGGTGCCGCTCGTTGCGAACGGAACGACGTGTGCGACCGCACCGCTCGGAGCGCGCAGGTTCGTTGCGAGCTCGCGCGCGGCGCGTTCCGTCTCGAACAGCGCGAAGCACGCGCCGCCGGAGCCGGAGAGCATCGCGCGTCCGGGCGCGCCGGCGTCGTGCAGCGCGCGCAGCGCCGCGTCGACCGCCGGATACCGCTCGCGCACGATCGGTTCGAAGTCGTTCGTCATCGTCTCGAGCACGCCGGCGTAGTTCGCGCGCTGCAGCGCCTCGCCGCAGCGCAGCGTCGCCGAGTCGCTGCGCGCGCGCGCCGGCGTCGACGTGCGCTCCCGCGCCGCGGCGAGCGCGGCGTACGCATCGCCCGTCGCGACGTGCACGTCGGGAACGAGCAGCACGACCCACCACGGCGGCGCGGCGCCGAGCGCGGTGACGCGCTCGCCGGTCCCTTCGACGAGCGCTGGCGCGTCGGCGAGAAAGAACGGCACGTCGGAGCCGAGCGCGCGCGCGTCGCCGAGCCAGTCGCGCATGCCGGCGATGCCGAAGTCGCCGCGCATCGCCGCGCGCAGCACGCTCGCCGCGTCGCTCGAGCCGCCGCCGAGGCCGGCGCCGGTGGGGATGCGCTTGCGCAGCGCTACCGCAAGCGGCGCGTCGGCCAGCCCGATCCGTTCGAACGCTCGCACGACCAGGTTGTCGGGGGCGAGCGACGGCGGCTCGCATGCGAACGTGAACCGCTCGCTCGGCGCGAACGCGATCTCGTCGGCGAGCGCGAGCGGAACCATCACGCTGCGCAGGGCATGGTACCCGCCGGCTCGGCGTGCGAGGATCTCCAGCGTCAGGTTGACCTTCGCCGGGGCAAGCACGCCGAGCCGTTCGAGGAGGCCGTCGCGGACGCCCCCGGGTAGGAGGGTGACGCCGTGGGACCGACCTTCGATGCGCAGCGCAACGAGCTCAGCGCGTACGTGCTCCGGGAGGAGCAGACCCCGTTCGGGCTGACGCTCGGCAACTTCAAGACGTTCGCCACCTCGACGCCCAAAGGCGGGATCCGCGGGCTGTGGGACGCCGACACCGATCAGATCATCTTCGGCGCGCACCAGATCGCCTACCGCGCCGGCGAAGGCGAGACGCTTTTCCCGCACCAGATCACGCGCGAGTTCACCTTTCTGCCGTACGCGCAGATCGCCGAGTTCGCCATCGCGCGCGAGCTGCACGTCACCGAGACGTTCTACATCCCGCACGGGCCGCAGCACGACCGCGTCGTCTCGTTCGTCGTCGACGTGACCGTGCACAACGCGGCTGCGGTCGCGGCGAGCGTGCAGCTGTTTCCGTGGGCGCTGCTGATCGGCCAGCGCTTCTACGGCGAGCCGGAGAAACAGGTGCGCGCGAGCGCCGGCGAGCGCTTCATCCGCTCGTACGGCGAAGAGTCGGGCTGGGTGCGCTGGTGGGGTGGTAACCGCACGCCGAGCGCGGTCGTCGTCTCGCTGCGCGAGCAGCCGCTGCTGCAAGGGATGATGAACGGCTCGCTGCGGGGCCAGGAGCACCTCGGCGAGATTACCCCGCACCTGGCCGAGTTCGCCTCGAGCCGCATCTTCGGCGCGTTCGAGTACCGCATCGAGGTCGCGCCGGGCGCGCGCGAGACGCTCCGGCTCGCCGTCGTCTTCCACAAGGACGGCGACGACCGCTCGAAGCCGGTGCTGGAGCAGCTGCTGCGCGATCCCGACGCGCTGCCGGCGACCGAAGCGTACTTCGCCGGCAAGCTCGCCGACGCGCGGCTGCTGACGCCCTCGGCGCTGATCAACCGCGGGGTGACGTGGGCGAAAGTCAACATGCTGCGGGTCGTCAAGGACTACCCGCAGGGATGGGGCTCGACCAACTCGCCGCCCTCCGACATTCTCGTCTCGCGCGACACCTCGTGGTTCGTCCACGGCTACGACTACTTCATGCCGCAGTTCTCGCGCGACGCGATCGAGCTGTTCAACCGCTTTCTGCTGCCGACCGGCCAGGTGGTCGAGTACGTGCGCGGCGTCAACGGCTTCTCGACCGCGTACGATTTGAACGTCAACGACGACACGCCGCTGCACATCATCGCGATCCTGCACCACTACAACGCCACCCTGGACGACGCGTGGCTGCGCGAGATCTTCCCACTGGTCAAGAAGATCGCCGACTACATGCTGACCCAGCGCGACCCGCACGGCCTGCTGTTCTGCAAGGCCGCCGGCGAGGACATGTTCGGGATCACCTCCTGGCGCAACATCATCCCGCTCTACAAGCTGGACGGCGCGGTGACCGAGATCAACGCCGAAGCGTACTTCGCGCTCGAGGCGACGGCGCGGCTGGCCGCGGTCGTCGACGATCCGGTCGCATGGGAGAAGTACTCGAACGAGGCGACGGCGCTGCGCGAAGCGATCCTCGCGAAGCTGTTCAACAACGACACCAACGCGTTCGTGCTCAACTACGACCGCGACGGCAACTACCAGGACAACTTCACCGCCGACGAAGTCTTCCCGGTGCTGTTCGAGGTCGCGGAGCCGGCGGTGCGCAAAGCGATTCTCAAGCGCTTGATGGAGTCGGACTTCACCACCCCGGTCGGGCTGCGCACGATCTCGACCGCCGACGCGTGGTACTTTCCCTCGCACGGCTTCGGCCTGCTGGGCGGAATCTGGCCGGACCTCACGCTGTGGTTCGCCGTCGCGCTCGCGCGCAACGGCGCGCACCACGAGGCGGCCCACTGGCTCGAAGCGATCTACGAGACGATGGAAGCGGGCGCGAGCCGCAACACCGTCCCCGGGCAGTACGGCGAGTGGTTCGACGGCGGCTCGCTGACGAACCGCGGGATGTACCTCTCGCCGTGGACCGGAGCGAAGTACCTGTGGGCGGTCGCCGAGACCGTCTGCGGGCTCGACGGCTACCGCACCAGCGGGCGGCCCCACATCGCGCCGCTCCTCCCGGCCGACTGGACCTGGACCGCCGCCGTGCGCGTGCACTGGGGCGGGCGCCGGCACAGCTACGTGATCGACGCCGAGCGCAAGATCGTCGTGGGTGACATGGACTTCGCCTCGGCCGACGAGCCGTACGGCGTCTACTACGCCGGGCGCGACGTCTCGGACGAGGTCCGGACCTCGCCGGTCGAGGTCGGCGCGGTCGCGTTCGAGAGCGAGAACGGGGGCGTGTTGATCTACCTCTGCAACGACCGCGAACGCGCGCGCGACGTCTCCGCCCACTTCCGCGGCGAGCTGATCCGGCGGCGGGTCGAAGCCGGCCGGATGCTGGAGATCCGGCTCGGCGAGCCGGTGCTGGTCGACGCGATCACGGCCCGCCCCCCGCGAGAGGCCGCGGCCCCCGTCTGACGAATCCGCCGCCCGTGCCGCCTACCCGTCGCCCGGGGCTCTCCGCGCTCCTGGTCGCTGGCGCCGTCGTGCTGCTGATCTCGATCGTGGTCGGCCAGAAGCTGGGCGATCGCATCTTGCTGCAGACGCCGCGCCGCCCGGTCCTGGTCGGATCGGGGATCACCCCTGTTCCCGAAGCCGATCCCTCGGACCGCGGCGAGCTGAAGAACTGGAAGCGCCTGCAGGTGGTCTCGGTGGCGACCGACCCGGCCTTCCCTGACCCGCGCGTCACCCGGCCGCCGACCCCGCCGCCGCCGGTCTACACGCCGCCACCGCTGCGGCCGCACCGCGCGACGCCGATCCCGGTCCCCACGGTAAATCCCGGCCCGCAGGGGATCTACACCTCGCCGCCGCTCCCGATCCCGCTCGTCTCGCACGAGCCCGGCGAAGTCTCGACCGAGCCACCGACCGGCCCGACCCAACCGCCGATCACCCCTCCCTAGAGGCTTCGGCTGCGCTCCGCGCATGGGCAAGTGTGCGCATTGTTCGCATTGAATCTAGGCGATTTGAGCAGGACAATGAAGTGGATATGAACGGACAGACGGGGACCGAGACGGTCAAGCGCGGGCTTGCACAGATGCTCAAGGGCGGCGTCATCATGGACGTGGTGACGCCCGAGCAGGCGAAGGTCGCCGAAGAGGCGGGCGCGGTCGCGGTGATGGCGCTCGAGCGCATTCCGGCCGACATTCGGGCCGCGGGCGGCGTCGCGCGGATGAGCCATCCGGCGCTGATCGAGCGGATCATGAAGGTCGTGACCATCCCCGTGATGGCGAAGGTCCGCATCGGGCACATCGGCGAGGCGCGGCAGCTCGAAGCGCTCGGGGTCGACTACATCGACGAGTCGGAAGTGCTCACGCCGGCCGACGATCACTACCACCTCGACAAGCACGGTTACAAAGTGCCGTTCGTCTGTGGCGCGCGCGACCTCGGCGAAGCGCTGCGCCGCATCGCCGAAGGCGCGGCGATGATCCGCAGCAAGGGCGAAGCCGGCTCCGGCAACATCGTCGAGGCCGTTCGGCACATGCGCGCGATCCGCGACGGGATCGCGACGCTCGCCTCCGTTTCGAAGGACGAGCTAGTCGCGCGCGCGCGCGATCTGGGCGCGCCGCTCGAGCTCGTGCGCGAGGTTGCGGCGAACGGCAAGCTCCCGGTCGTGCTGTTCTGCGCCGGCGGCGTCTCGACGCCGGCCGACGCCGCGCTGATGATGGAGCTCGGCGCGGAAGGAATCTTCGTCGGCAGCGGGATCTTCAAGTCGACGAACCCGGCCGCGTTCGCGCGCGCGATCGTCGACGCGACGACGCACTGGCAAAACGCCGACGTCGTGCTGAAAGCGCACACGTCGATCCCCGAGGAAGCAAAGGCGATGGAAGGGCTCGACGTGCGCACGCTCGCGCCGCACGAGCTGCTCGCCACGCGCGGAAATTAAAGCGCGGATCCTGTGGCGCAGCGGACAGTCGGCGTGTTGGCGCTGCAAGGTGACGTCGTCGAGCACCTGCGCGCGCTGGAGCGCGCCGGGGCGCGCGCGGTCGAGGTGCGCACGCCGGACGATCTCGCGCGCGTCGAGGCGCTGGTCGTGCCCGGCGGCGAGTCGACGACGGTGATCCGTTTGCTCGACCGGTTCGGACTGACCGAGCCGATCAAGGCGCGCGTGCGCGAGGGGATGCCGTTCTGGGGAACGTGTATGGGGATGATCGTCGCCGCGCACGACGTCGCCCAACTCGAGCAGCCGACGCTCGACCTTTTGGACGTGACGGTGCGCCGCAACGCGTTCGGCCGGCAGGTCGACAGCGCCGAAGTACCGTTGCAGATCCCGGCGCTCGGCGCGGAGCCGTTCCCGGCCGTGTTCATCCGCGCGCCGTGGATCGAGCGCACCGGCCCGCGCGTCGAGACGCTCGCCGAGCGCGACGGCCACGGCGTGATGGTGCGCGAGCGGAACGTCCTCGGCACCGCGTTTCACCCGGAGCTCACCGGCGACGACCGCGTCCACGCTTACTTCCTGCGGATGGTAAAGCCGGCCGCCTGAGCGGCCCGAAGGTGGACGTCGGGCGAGGAAGCGAATCCTGGGTCATGCCCGCGACGCCCGGCGCCCGTGCCCCACGGCAAAGGCCAGCCGAGTGGAACGACTCTCGCAGTCCGTTCCCCCGCGTCCCTATGTCCCACCGAAGCGAGGCTTGCCTCGCTTCTCGCGTTCTAGCGCCATTTGCGACCCCAGCCCGCGCGCACCACGGGAGCGATCGTGACTGACGTCCTGGTCCTGAACTTCACCTACGAAGCGCTGAACATCACCTCGTTCCAGCGCGCGGTGAAGCTGCTCTTCTCGGGGAAGGCGGAGATCGTCCACCGGCGCGACGACGTTATCAGGTCGACCTCATACGAGATGCGGCTGCCCTCGATCATCCGGATGCTGTACTACATCAAGCGTCCGATGCAGAAGGTCGCGCTGACGAAGAAGAACGTGCTGCTGCGCGACGACTACACGTGCCAGTACTGCAGCGTCAAGGGCGAGCGGTTGATGACCGTCGACCACGTCGTGCCGAGGAGCAAAGGCGGTCCCTCGACGTGGGAGAATCTGGTGTGCGCGTGCATGCGCTGCAACAACCGCAAGAACAACCGCAGCCCCGAGCACGCCAACATGAAGCTCAAGCGCAAGCCGAAAGCGCCCAAGTACATCCCGTGGATCCGCGTCAAGCGCAACACGCTCCCGGGCGAGTGGCACCAGTTCCTGTTCCTCTACAACGTCTCCATCGAGGAACGCGTCGGCGTCTGACCGTTAGCCGGCGCTCCGGACGGCGCCGCTCGCCCATCCGAAGCCCTGGTCCTCGGGGTGCTCGCGTGCTATACTCGCTCGCGTTGTGAACTCCGGAGAGCCGCCGGTGGCGGCGCTCGACCAGACGCGCGCGCCGTACTTCCAGGTCCTGCTCGACTACGTCGACGCGGGCGTGGTCCCGTTCCACACGCCGGGCCACAAGCAGGGGATCGGGATGGAGCGCGCCTTCCGCGACTTCGTCGGCGACAACGTGCTGGCGATCGACCTGACCCAGATCCGCGGGCTCGACGACCTGCTGCAGCCCGAAGAAGCGCTGGTCGAAGCGCAGGAGCTCGCGGCGGCGTGCTACGGCGCGGAGCAGTCGTTCTTTCTGATCAACGGCTCGACTAGCGGCAACCAGTGCATGATGATGGCGGCGCTCAATCCGGGTGACAAGCTCGCGATCCCGCGCAACTCGCACAAGAGCGCGATGGGCGGGCTCATCATGTCCGGCGCGACGCCGGTGTGGATGCAGCCCGAAGTCGACGAGTCGCTGCACATGGACCACACCGTCACGCCGGCGACGGTGCGCGCCACGTTGGAGCGCGATCCCGAGATCAAAGCCGTCTACCTCGTCACGCCGACGTACTACGGCGTCGCCGCGGACCTGGAGGGAATCGTCGCGGTCGCGCACGAGCGCAACGTGCCGGTGCTGGTCGACGAAGCGTGGGGACCGCATTTCCACTTCCATCCGGCACTGCCGCTCTCGGCGATGCAAGCCGGTGCGGACATCTGCATCAACTCGACGCACAAGATGCTCGGCTCGATGTCGCAGACGGCGATGCTGCACGTGCAGGGCAATCGGGTGAAGCTCGACCGCCTCAAAGCGGTCTACAAGCTGTTTCTGTCGACCTCGCCGAACCTCGTGCTCGTCGCGTCGCTCGACGTCGCGCGGCGCCAGATGGCGCTCGAAGGCCCGGCGCTCCTCTCGCGCACGATCGAGATCGCCAACGACGCGCGCGCGCGGCTCAACGAGATCCCGCGCGTCTACTGCTTCGGCGAGGAGCTCGAAGGAAAGCCCGGCGTCTTCGACCTCGACCCGATGAAGATCACCGTGACGGTGAAAAACCTCGGCTACACCGGCTACGAAGCCGAAGAGATCCTGCGCCGCCGCTACAACGTGCAAGTCGAGCTGGCCGACTTGTTCAACGTCGTCGCGCTGTACACGATCGGCACGACCGCCGAGGCGTCGGACATGCTGATCCACGGCGTGCGCGAGCTGGCGCGCGAAGACCGCCCGGTGGACATCTTCTCGCCCTCCGGCGTGCTCGAGCGCCGGATGAGCACGGGGACGTACAAGCTGCCGACGATCCCGCCGATCCGGCTCCTCCCGCGTGACGCGTTCCTCGCGCCGACCGAGTTCATCCCGTTCAAGCTCTCCGCCGGCCGCATCTGCTCCGAGGTGATAACGCCCTACCCGCCCGGCATCCCGGTCATCTCGCCCGGCGAAGAGATCACCCCGGAGATCATCGACTATCTGACGCTGGAAAAGAAAGCCGGCGTCAAAATGCAAGGCCCCTACGACGACGACTTGAAATTCATCCGCGTGGTGCGCTGACCGTTGCTTCGTCCAGAGCGGCGATCAACTCGATTCCTTCGCCGCGGACCGCAAGATCGACGTCGTATGCGACCAGAAGTACGCACAGCGCCTCGGAATGGCTTCGGAGCGACTTAATGCGACGGTCGCTTGGCTCCGACATCGCGCTTCCGACCGTCGCCCGATCGGGTGATGCGCTCCTCGCGCGCGACGCGTAGCATTGGAGCATGGCTACCGAAACGAGCGCGCTGGTCGCGCTCTCCAACGACGTGGCGTCGACCGTCGAGCTGGTCGCGGCGAGCGTCGTCGCGGTCGAGGCGCGCTCGCGCATCGGCTCGAGTGGGTTTTACGTGAGGCCCGATCTGATTCTGACCGCCGATCACGCGCTCGAAAGCGACGAGATCGAGGTCGTGCGCGCAGGCGGTGAGACCGAGCATGCGACGATCGCGGGACGCGATGCGTCGACCGATCTTGCCCTGTTGCGCACGGAGAATGCCGGCGTGCCGCTGCAGTTTGCCGGCGCCGATGCGTTGCGCGTCGGGGCGATCGTGCTCGCCGTCGCGCGCGACGACGACGGCGACCTCGCGGCGACGATGGGCGTGCTCAGCGCGGTCGGCGCGGCGTGGCGGACGTGGCAGGGCGGCGAGATCGACCGTTTCGTGCGGCCGGACCTCTCGCTGTATCCGCGCTTTTCGGGCAGCCCGCTGGTCGACGTCGCCGGGCGCGTCATCGGGCTCAACACCGGCGGGCTCTCGCGGCGGCAAGCGCTGACGGTTCCCGCGCAGACGATTCAGCGCGTGGTCGAGACGCTGCTGGCGCGCGGCGGGCGGATTCCGCGCGGCTACCTCGGCGTCGCGCTGCACGGCATCGACGGCGGCGCGATCGTGCTCGGCGTGGCGCCCGGGAGCCCGGCCGAACGCGGCGGGATCATCGTCGGCGACGTGATCACCGCGATCGGCGAGGAGAAGACGAGCGACGCGGACGACGTGCACGCCGCGCTCGCCGCCTCGGCGCCCGGGACGCAGATCGCGCTCGACGTGCTGCGCGGCGGGAAGCCGCAGCGGTTGAACGTCACCGTCGGCGAACGTCCGGAGCGCAGCTGAGATGGCCGTCTACACCGCCGGCGACGCGATCGAGCGCGCTCTCGAAGCGCTCGCCGAGGAGCTGCGCGCGAGCACCGTCGCGGTGAAGGCGGGGCGCGGGGGCGCGGGTTCGGGCGTGATCTGGGCGAGCGACGGCGCGATCGTCACCAACGCGCACGTCGCAAGCGGTCCGCACGCCGAGGTCGTCCTCAGCGACGGGCGGCGTTTCCCCGCGCGCGTCGAGCGGCGCGATCCGCGGCGCGATCTCGCGCTGCTCCGCATCGAGGCGACGGGCTTGCCGGCGGCGGCGGTGCGCGATCCGTGCGACCTGCGCGCCGGCGAGGTGCTGGTCGCGGTCGGACATCCGCTCGGGATCCCGAATGCCCTGACGATGGGGATCGCGCACGCGGCCGTCACCGGGACGTCGCGCCGTTTCGTTCAAGCCGATCTGCGGCTCGCGCCGGGGAACTCCGGCGGCCCGCTCACCGACGTGCACGGCCGCGTCGTCGGGATCAATAGCATGGTCGTCGCTGGCGGGCTCGCGCTCGCCGTTCCGGCCGACGACGTGCAGCGCTTCGCCGGCGCGCGCGGCGAGCCGGCGCTGCTCGGCCTTCAGCTTGCGCCGGTGCGCCTGCGGAGCGGGCGCGATGCGTTGCTCATCATCGGGGTCGAGCCGAACGGGCGCGGACATCGCGCCGGACTGATCGTCGGCGACATCGTGCTCGCGAGCGATGCGGACCGGCTGCGCTACGCGAGCGCGCTGGAGATTCTCCGTGGCGGCCGGTCGATGACGGTTCAGACTCCGCGCGATCCGGAGAGCGCGCGCGCTGCCTGAGCGCGTGCGCGTCGCGCTCGACGCCGGCTCGAGCTCGCTCGAGCGGCTCGCGCGCACCCTCGGCGACGGCGTCGAGCTCGTTCCGCGCGACGCCGCCGAGTTGATCGTGCGCGACGCGCCGGCGGCCGGCGACGTCTTCGCGGCGATCGCCGAGGGCTTCGCCGTGCCGACGGTCGTGCTGGTCGACGATCCGCACGGCGACGCCGCGCTCGCCGCGCTGCGCGCCGGGGCGGCGGCCGTTCTCGCGCGGCAGAGCGACGCGCACGAGCTGCTCGCGGCGCTTGCCGCGGCGCGCGCCGGACTGGTCGTCATCGACCCCGCGGTGCGCGATGCGCTCGGCCCGGCGGCGGTCGCCGTGCGCGTCGCCGCGCCGGTCGAGCCGCTCACCGAGCGCGAGCGCCAAGTGCTGGCGATGCTGGCCGACGGCCGTTCGAACCGCCGCATCGCCGAACGGCTGGCGATCAGCGAGAACACGGTGAAGGCGCACGTCGCGGCGATCTTCGCGAAGCTCGGCGCGACCACACGAACCGAAGCGGTGACGCTCGGCGTGCGCTCCGGCCTGCTGATGCTTTAGCGGTTCACCTGGTGAACGGGCGCACTACGCGCCCTTCCACAGGCCTTGCGACGGGATGCGCAACGCGCGGTTGAACTTGCTCGACGCGTTCTCCCAGGCGATGATCTCGGTCAGCTCGACGATCGCGTCGTCGTCGAAGAGCGCGCGCACCTGGGCGAACAGCGCGTCGTCGACGTCCCGGTCAGAAAGCGTGATCGCCTCGGCGTAGCGCAGCGCGACGCGCTCGCGCCGGTCGAAGAGTTCGCTCTGCTCGTACGTCTCGAGCGCGCGCAGCTTCTCGTCCGGGATTCCCAGGCCGCTGCCGACCGCAGCGTTGACGTCGGCTCAAAACTCGCAGCGGTTCAGCTGCGCGACGCGGCGGTTGAGCAGCGCTTGCAGCGCCGGCTCGATCAGCCCCGAGCCTTCGATCCCGGCCCACATCCCGCGGACGGCGCGAAAGATCGTCGGACGCCGCGCGTAGACCAAATGGTTGAGCAGCGGTGCGCCCCAGTAGTTCGCCTGGCCCGCGAGGACGCGTTGCGCGTACGGATCGGCGGCGCGCGGGTCGGCAGCCGGAATTCTTGCCATCATGGGGCACTGCGGCGGCGAAGGCGAAGAGGCCTCCGATGCTCCCCGACGCGCTCTCGGTCGACCGTCTCGCCGTCCCGGTCATCGGCGCCCCGATGTTCATCATCTCGCAGCCGGAGCTGGTGATCGCGCAGTGCAAGGCCGGCGTGATCGGCGGGTTTCCCTCGCTCAACGCGCGGCCGGAGCCCGTGCTCGGCGAGTGGCTCGAGCGCATCGAGCGCGAGCTCGCCGAGCACGACGCGGTGCATCCGGAGCGCCCGTCGGCGCCGTTTGCGGTGAACCTCATCGTCCACAAGTCGAACGCGCGGCTGATGCACGATCTCGAGCTGTGCGTGAAGCACAAGGTGAAGATCGTCATCACCTCGCTCGGCGCGCGGCCGGAGGTGAACGAGGCGATCCACTCCTACGGCGGGGTCGTGCTGCACGACGTGATCAACGTCGCGTTCGCGCGCAAGGCGGTCGAGAAGGGCGCCGACGGCTTGATCGCGGTCGCCGCAGGTGCCGGCGGACACGCGGGAACCTGGTCGCCGTTCGCGCTGGTGCAAGAGATCCGCGACTGGTTCAACGGCCCGCTCGCGCTGTCCGGCGCGATCGCGAACGGGCGTTCCGTGCTGGCGGCGCGCGCGATGGGCGCGGACTTCGCCTACGTCGGCTCCGCGTTCATCGCGACGCAAGAAGCGCACGCGAGCGAAGAGTACAAGGCGACGATCGTCGCGTCCGGCGCGCACGACATCGTCTACACCAACCTCTTCACCGGCGTGCACGGCAACTATCTGCGCGCGTCGATCGAGCGCGCCGGGCTCGATCCCGAGAACCTGCCCGAAAGCGACCCCTCGAAGATGAACTTCGCCTCGGAAAAAACCAAGGCGTGGCGCGACATCTGGGGCTCGGGCCAAGGGATCGGCGCCGTCTCGCACGTCCCGACGGCTGCGGAACTGGTCGCGCGCCTCGCGCGTGAATATCGCCAAGCGCTCGACGAGCTCGCGATCAGCGAGCACGGCGCTGCGTCTTCGCGACGGTGATCGGCAGCGTTTCGGCACCGGGACAGGCTTGACGCGCGTCACGACCAAAGTTATAAGCGAAAAATATGGCTCTCTTCGCGTTCTTGCTGTCGGTGGTGACCGCCGCTGCCGTGGTGCCGAGTACCGCCGTCGACGCGCTGGTGGCGCGGCACGTCGAGGCGTTGGGCGGTGCGGCGCGGTTGCGCGCGATTACGGCGCGGGTTGAACGCGGGCGCTATCGCGAAGGCGCTCTCGACATCTCGACCTATGCCGCATACCGGCGTCCGTTCTTTCGCGTGATCGGCGACCCGGCGAAAGCCTTGACGACGATCCACGAAGGATACGACGGCAGCGCTTGGGAGTACTATCCCGATCCTGGGATCGTGGTGCGTACCGTCGGCGCGGCGGCCGCCGCCGCGAGGCACGCCGCGGCGTTCGACGACCCGCTGGTGGACTACCGCACGCATGGAACGGCGCTCGCCGACGGCGGTGATGCGACGATCGACGGACACGCTGCTCGCGTGCTCCACGTAACGCTCGCCGACGGATTCGCCGAGGACGTCTACCTGGACCGCGCGAGCGCGCTGATCGTCGCGATCGAGCGCACCGTTCCGATGCACGCGTTCGGCCGGCGTTACCGAACGCACGATGAGATCTCCGACTACCGCCCCGAGGGCGGCGTGCTCTATCCGCACCGCTTCCGCGAGATCGACACGGCGACCGGGAAAGTGCTCACCGAGAGCACGATCACGACGATGGCGATCAACCCGGATCTGCCGCTTACGCTGTTCTCGCCGCCGGGCTGGGAACGGACTCCGCTGCAGACGATGGTCCAGCGGATCTACGACGAGCGCGACGAAGCGGCGAGCGCGATCGCGACCTACCGCGACTTCACCGGTGCCTATCCGGCCGATCCCAACGAGGTCAACGCGGTCGATTTCGTCGGCTACCAAACGCTGAAGATGGGACACGCCGACACCGCCGTGGCACTGCTGACTCAAAACGTCGCGAAGTTTCCGCATTCCGCTCGCGCGCACTACGGCCTCGGCCGGGCGCTGAACGAGCAGGGGAAGGTCGATCTGGCCCGTGCACAGTTTCGCGCGGCGCTTGCGATCGATCCGGCGTACGAGCGCGCGCGCACCGCTCTCGACCAGTTGCGCTAGGCGGTATCCGCCGCGGGAACCGGTCGCGCGCGGATGATCCCCATCCAGTTCTCGACGGTCATCACGACTTCGCCGTTCTGATTGAGCACCTCGACTTCGAAGGTGATCGTGCCGCGGTCGGGTTTGCTGCGCGAACGCTGCGCGCCGGTGATCCGCGCGCGCACGCGCAGCACGTCGCCGGGGCGCACCGGCAGCTTCCAGCGGATCGGCCCGAGGCCGGGAGATCCCAGGCTCGTCTCGCCGTCGATGAAGTGCTCGACGATCACGCGCATCATCATCGCGGACGTATGCCAGCCGCTCGCGATCAGGCCGCCGTAGGGCCAGCGTTTGGCGATCTCCGCATCGGTGTGGAACGGCTGCGGGTCGTAGCGTTTCGCGAACGCGACGATCTCGTCCGCATCGACGTGAATCGCGCCGAGCTCGGCGCTGCTTCCGACCTCGTAGTCCTCGAAGTAGCGGGGCATGCAAGCGTGCGTTATCGGCCAATGCCGCGGCGGCCTTTAGCCCCGGGAACCGAAACCGGCCCGCGCGGGCCGGGTATTTGAACGAAGACATGGGCCAGGTAATCGAGCAGGCGGTCGGGAAGACAACGACCCGTCGCGGTTCTCCGGCGACGGGGGCGGCGACGATCGACAATCGACAGACGTCGACGAGGAGACAGGTTGGCTCTTAACGCCGAGTCCTTCGTGCCGAACTGGGAGCTCACGCAGCTCTTAGACATCTTCCCCCTCCCGATCCGCCAAGCGCTCGTCCGTCTTCCTCACGTCGACCGCGTCATCGAAGTGGTGCTCGACCTGGGCCGTCCGCCCGAGGCGCGCTTCGAGGACGATTTCGTGTTCCTGGGCGACACGGCGGTCACGTCGGAAGACATCGCGCACGTCACCTCGCGGCTCTCGCCTTTCGGCGGCGACAACCGCGCGGGCATCGAACAAACGCTCCACCGCATCAGCGCGATCCGGAACCGTACCGGCCGGATCGTCGGGCTCACGTGCCGCGTCGGACGCGCGGTGTACGGTACGATCGACATCGTGCTCGACGTGGTCCGCAGCGGAAAATCGATTTGCTTGCTGGGCCGTCCCGGCGTCGGCAAGACGACGATGTTGCGCGAGTGCGCGCGCGTCCTCGCGGAAGACCGCAAGCGCGTCGTCATCGTCGACACCTCGAACGAGATCGCCGGCGACGGCGACGTGCCGCACGCCGGCATCGGCCACTCGCGCCGCATGCCGGTCCCTGACCCGCACCTGCAGCACAACGTGATGATCGAAGCGGTCGAGAACCACATGCCGCAGGTGATCGTGATCGACGAGATCGGCACCGAGGCGGAAGCGTTCGCCGCGCGCACGATCGCCGAGCGCGGCGTGCAGCTGATCGGCACCGCGCACGGCCAGACGCTCGAGAACCTGCTGATGAACCCGACGCTTTCGGACCTGCTCGGCGGCATCACCGCGGTCACGCTCTCCGACGAGGAAGCGCGCCGCCGCGGCACGCGCAAGACCGTGCTCGAGCGCAAGCAGCCGCCGACGTTCGACGTCGTCGTCGAGATCCAGGACCGCGACCGGCTGGCGATCCACCAGAACGTCGGCGAGCTCGTCGACGCGCTGCTGCGCGGCTACCAGCCGCAGCCGGAGGTTCGCCAGCGCACCGCGGGCGGCACGATCGACATCGTGCAGCACGCCAACCCCGAAGCGATCCCGGAGAAGGTTCGCGCGCTGCCGCAGCAGCCGCGCGACGACGAGCTGGCGCTCTTCGGCGCGGCCGGCGAATCGGTGCCGGACGACGCCAAGCCGCTGATGATCTTCCCGTACGGCGTCTCGCGCAACAAGATCGAGCGCGCGGTCCACAACCTGCGCGTGCACGCGTCGATCGCGCGCAAGTGGGACGACGCCGACGTCGTGCTGACGCTGAAGACGCTGGAGCGCAAGGAATCCGACCGGCTCAAGCAGATCGCGGCGGAGAACGTGCCGATCTACTCGATCAAGACGAACACCACCACGCAGATCCAGACCGCGCTCAAGGACGTCTTCAACCTGCCCTCGCTCGACGTCGAGGAGATCGCGATGCGCGAGGCCGAGGAGGCGGTCTATCAAGTCCTGCTCGACAGCCGGGCGATCGAGCTGACGCCGCAGACGTCGTACATCCGCCGGATGCAGCACCAGCTGGCGGAGCGCTACCGCCTGCAGTCCCGCTCGACCGGACTCGAGCCGAACCGGCGCGTGCGAATCTTCAAGGGGCCGGAGCTGTAGGATTGTGGCGGGTCGCGGGGGCGACGCATCACCGTGACGGGCACGCAAGCCCGCGCGTCCTACGCGGGCTTGCTCTGTCTTCACATCGCTTCCGCGCATCCTGCGCACGCTCGTTCACACGGCCCGACACGGTGATGCGTCGCCCCCGCTACTTGGCACGATTCCGCGATGGCTCGGACGCCGCTTTCGCGAAGAGCGCTTTGTGCTCGTCACCTTCGAAGGGATCGAAGCCGCCGGGAAGTCGACGCTGATCGCGGCGTTGGCTGCGAAGCTCAAAGCCGGCGGCGAGGCGGTCCTGGTAACCAAAGAGCCGGGGGGCACGCCCCTCGGCGATTCCCTCCGCGCGGTCTTTCTCGAGCCGGCGACGGCAGTCGACCCCGTCGCAGAAGTGATGCTGCTCAACGCCTCGCGAGCTCAGCTCGTCGCGGACGTGATCGCGCCGGCGCTCCAGGAGCGAAAGGTCGTGCTCTGCGACCGGTTCTTCGATGCGACCGTCGCGTACCAGTGCTACGGGCGCGGGCTCGACGTGGAAGCCGTGCTCGACGTGTGCCTGTTCGCAACGCGCCGGATCACGCCGGAGCTGACCTTTCTGATCGACGTTCCGGTGGAGGTCTCTCGCGCGCGCGTGCGGGCGCGCGGCGGTGCGGACCGTCTGGAGCGCGAAGATGCCGTCTTTCACACACGCGTGCGCGAAGGCTACCAAGCGCTGGCGAAGCTCTTCGCGAACCGCTTCGTGATCCTCGACGGCACGCAGCCACCCGACGTCATCGCGGCCGCGGCGTTCGACGTGCTCGAGCGCTTTCGGAACGCCCGGTTGCCGTGACGGAGCTCTCCTCGTGATCGACGGAACGTTCGACGTGCTGGGCGCCGCCGGGCCGCGCACCTTCTTCGAGCACCTGACCGCGGCGACGCTCTCGCACGGCTACCTCTTCACCGGCCCGCCGGGCGTCGGCAAGAAAGCGTTCGCGCGCGCGCTCGCGCGCTCGCTGCTGTGCGTCACGCCGAAGCGCACGCTGCTCGGCTGGTGCGGTCATTGCAGCGGCTGCGCGCAGTTAGAGGCGGGGACGCATCCGGACTTCTACTATGCGGAAGGCCAGCTCAAGATCGGGGACCGCGACGGCGGCGGCTTTCACGAAGGCGACGAGGCCACCGCGCGTGACTTGGTGCGCCAGCTCTCGCTGCACTCGTACGCCGGCGGCAAGCGCGTCTTCATCCTCGGCGACGCCGACTTCACCCGCGAGGCGGCGAACGCGCTGCTGAAATTCTTCGAAGAGCCGCCCGCGGGCGTGCTGCTGGTCGTCACCACGAGCGCGGCCGGACGGATTTTATCGACGATCTGCTCGCGGCTGGTTGAGGTGACCTTTCCGCTGCTCTGCGACGAGGAGATCGTGCAGGTGCTGGCGCGCCGAGGCCACACCGGCGACGAGGCCCGGCGCGCGGCGGAGCTGGCGAACGGGAGCGCGTCGCGTGCCCTCGCGCTGCTCGACGAGGGCGAAGGCGCGACGCGCGACGCGGCGGTCGAGTGGTTCTTCGCGGCGGCGCAAGGCAACGAGGCCGACGCGAGCGGCTGGGCGACGCGGCCGACGCTCGAGGCCGGGCTGGAGACGGTGAAGACGCTGGCGCGCGATTGGGTCGTGTTGAATTTGCCGACGGCGCGCGAACGGATCTCCGCTCCGCTGCTGGCGCGCGATCAGCGCGCGCGGCTCGCCGCGCTTCCGCCGCGCGAGCCGGCCGCGTTCGCCAAGATGCTCGGTTCGATCGGCGACGCGGAACGGATCGCGCGCACGAACGTCAGCCCGCCGCTCGTCGCCGACCTCGTCCGCATGGCCCTCGCACCTTCGTCTCGATAGCACGGGCGGATCGGCCGCAGGCCGAACGCGAAGACTTCGCGAAACGCGAAGTCACCAGCGACGGCCGCCGAACGACGCGTCGGTGTACGTCTTCGCGAGCACCAGGCCGACGTATCCGATCGCGATCGCTTCGAAGAGCGCCTCGATCAGCGCGCCGATGATCGCCGAGCCGCCGCTGTACGGCAGGATCCACGCCGCGAGGTCGGCCGCGAGAATCGGCGCCGCGAACTGGATCAGCGCAACCGAAACGACGGCGGCGAGCGCCGCGGAGAGCGGGTTCTCGCGGACGCGGTCGATCGAGATTTGAATCGCCGCGCCGCCGGGGACCCCGCCGATCGCCGCTGCCGGGATCGTCCAGATGCAGAAGAAGATGACGGCGGCTTGGAGCAGCAGCGCGAGGAACGGAATCGGGAGCAGAATACCGGCATATTGGGCGATGAAGAGCAGCAGCGTGAGCCCGATCGAGGCGAAGAATATCTCGCCCGCGCGCCGGCGCGCCTCGGTCCAGCCGCGGTCGAAGGAGGCGCGGCCGTGGCGCCAGGCGTCGTCGGCGATGATGCACGCCGTGCCGAGCCCGAAGAGCTCGAGCAGCAGCACGACGAGGCTCGCGAGCCCGCCGGTCGCGACGCCGAGCGCACCGGCGCCCGGCATCAGCGTGAGCGCGAGCAAGATGCCGATCACCGCCATCAGCAGTGGAACGACGATGATCGACGGGTTGCGCAGCAGCAGCGGGACCGCCCTCGCGTAGACGCCGAGGTCGACTCCGGGCAGCTGCGTGCGCCGCATCGCTATGCCCGCGCGCCCGAGAGCGCGCTGCCGCATGTGCAGGTGCGCTCGGCCGGCGTGTTGGCGACGATCTTGAAGATGGCGTTCTTCACCCGCTCGTTGTTGCGCGCGAAGACCTCCATCACCTCATGGTGCGAGACCGGCTTCACGCCCTCGACGCCTTCGAGCCCGACGTCGTAGTCGGTGATCAGCGAGATGTTCACGTAGCACATTTCGAGCTCGCGAGCCAGGTACGACTCCGGGTAGTTCGTCATGTTGATCACCTCCCACCCGAGCGAGCTGAACCACTTCGACTCCGCGCGCGTCGAGAAGCGCGGGCCTTGGATCACGACGATCGTCCCGTGGTCGTGCGTGTCGATCTCGAGCGACTTGAGCGCGTCCACGGCGATCGGCCGCAGCTGCGGGCAATACGGATCGGCGAACGAGACGTGCGTCGTCACGGGGCCGTCGTAGAAGGTGTCCTTGCGGCCGGTGGTGCGGTCGACGATCTGGTCGGCGACGACCATCGAGCCGGGCTTGACGTGCGGCTGCAGCGAGCCGCACGCGGTCGGCCCGATGATCCGCGTGACGCCGAGCGCCTTCATCGCGAACGCGTTGGCGCGGTAGTTGATCGACTGCGGCGGGTAGCGGTGGTCCTTCCCGTGCCGCGGCAGAAAGGCGACCTTTTTCCCGGCGATCTCGCCGAGCGCGATCTTGCCCGACGGCGGCCCGTAGGGCGTCTCGACCCACACCTCTCGCGGGTTCTCGATCAGCGAGTAAAAACCGGATCCCCCATAGACCCCGATCTCAGCGCGTTCCTCAGTACTGTACATTGCGACGCCCTAGTTAGGACGCAGGCCCATGAATCTCCGCTCGCGCGCGGCCCCGGGGAATGCCGCCGTGCGGGTTTGCTGCCGCGCGCGGCTGCGTGGGGGCCCCACGCGCAGCGTGGGGGGCGCGTAGCCGGGGGCGGAGCGCCGTTAAACTGCCCTCGGATTTTATGGATTAGCTTCGCTAATCCATAAAATCTGAGGGCTTTAATTCTTCGATGAACTTCTTGAACTTCGAGGCGTCTTCGGGTTCGGCGGCTTTGTCGGGGACGGTCTCTTCGAGCGCGATCTTGTCGCTGACGAAGATCGGCGCGTGCATGCGCAGGGCGAGCGCGATGCCGTCGGAGGGACGCGCGTCGATCTCTTGCACCTCGCCGTTCGTCCGGACCACGAGCTTGGCGAAGAACGTCGAGTCCTTGATGTCGTGAATGACGATCTGCTCGAGCTTCGCCGACAGCGACTCGAGCAGCGTGCGCATCAGATCGTGGGAAAGCGGGCGCGGCACCGCGGTTCCCTCGAGGGCCAAAGCGATTGCCGTTGCCTCGAACGGTCCGATGAGGATCGGCAAGTACCGCTTCCCTTCGAGGTCCTTGAGGATGACGACCGGGTCGTGCGTTAAGAGGTCGATCCCGAGTTTGTCGACCTTCATCTGCCGCATCGGATGCTACTCCGGGGGCCCCGAGGTCGAATCCTCCGCTTTCGCGTACGAGACGCCCTCGTGGCTTTGTCGTGCGGCATCGTCGGGCTCCCGAACGTCGGGAAGTCGACGATCTTCAATGCGCTCACGCGCTCGGCGCAAGCGCTTGCCGCGAACTATCCGTTCGCGACCATCGAACCCAACGTCGGCGAGGTGCCGGTTCCGGACGCTCGCTTAGGCGTACTTTCGGACCTTAACCGGTCCGAGAAGCTCGTCCCGGCGACGATGCGTTTCGTCGACATCGCCGGCCTCGTGCGCGGC
>JAFAKB010000060.1 GCA_019235885.1 Candidatus Eremiobacterota bacterium
CCCGCGAGCGCTCGTTGAAACACGGCATGCGGCATGCTGCACTCCTTATTCGACGACCGGTTAGCGCCGTGGTTTTCTGTGCTTTCGGGCGATTCCTCGACGCGGCCGCCGAAACGGGCAGTTCGGAGGACGCAGGCCGGCCGCGGCAGTCGTATCGAAGGCGACGCCGATGACAAACGGCCCGGGCACCAACACGACGCTGATCACGCTGGGGATCGCGCTCCTCGTCGTGGTCCGGTTCTTGTTTCGCGAGCTGCGGCAGCGCACGGTGCGCGTGCGCACGCTGTGGATTCGGCCCGGCATCCTCGCCGTGCTGACGGCGCTGCTGATCGCGGGCGGTTTCGTGATCCCGCACGTGAACGCCGGCCTGATGCTGCTGGCCGCGCTCGTCGGCGCGGTGCTCGGCGTCATCACCGGCGTGCTCGTCGTGCGCTCGACGACGTTCGCGCCGGCAAACGAGCGCGGCGCCGTCCTCGCCCAAGGCAGCGTCGTGACCGTCGTGATCTGGGTCGTCGCGCTGCTATTGCGCTACGTCGCGCGCTTTGCGTTCGCCGGCGCCGGCGCCGATCAAGCCGCGCAGTACGAGCTCAACGCCGGGCTGATCGCGCTGGTCACCGCCGCGTTCGTCGTGGTGGCGATCCTGTTCCACCGTGAGATCGACCGGCTCTCGCCGGCTGCGACGGTAACGCGAACGCTCTGATCGCGCCGAGCGCGCTATGCCGGGGTTCTGACGAAGGGGTGCGCGGCGACCTGGAACTCGTCCTCGTACACCACGTAACCAGGGCGCCGGGTGGTGAGCATCTCGATCAAGACGCCGTTCGCGTCGAGGATGTGCTGGATTTCGCGGGCTCGAGCGAGGTGCTCGCGGGCACTCGCTTTGAACCAGCAAATCTGCAAACGTGTGAGTGTCGTCGGCACGGGCAGGTGCGCGTTGAACCAGTCCAAGACCGAACGAAGCCGTTCGACCTCATACGACTCCAACTCGAGCACGTCCATTGCCGTACCGGCAGCATCGAAAATCCCGTGCCGTTTGTGGGTGCGGCGGTCGATGTGGCCGCCGACGAACCTGACGAACACGATGTCCTCCGGGTGCGATGAGCGGTGACCGGCACGCGCACGTGCCGGTCACCGTTGGTTAGGCGCCGCGGGCGAAGTCGGCGATCAGCGCCGGCGCGGCGGCGTCGAAGCCGACCACGTCCAGCATGCCGCCGTCGTTCGGGTCCGCGATCGTGAAGCCGTTCGAGGTCATGCCGACCACGGCGAGCTTCGCCGGGATGCCCGTCCGCTCGCGGTAGCGCCGGAGCGCCTCGTCGGCGTGGATCGTTCCCGCCCACGTCTCGTTGTCCGTGTATACGAGGAACAGATCCACCGGCAGCCGGTGCTCGAGCGCGTAGAGCATCGGCAGCGAGCAATCCGTGCCCATGAACGGCAGCCGCGCAGTGCGGTCCACGACCGAGTCGACGCTCTCGTGCTTGCCGATCGCGAACGGCACGAAGCTGTCCGCGAACGCCATGACCGTCACATTGGTCTCGGTGCGAACGTGCGTAAGCGCCATCGCCGCGGCGCCGACGCGCGGGTTGATCCCCGGGATGCCGGCGATCGTGCCGCACGACATCGAGCCCGAGACGTCGAGCCCGATCAGCGTGCGCGCACCCGTCGGCTCGACGTTCTCGAACGCGAGCGCGAACGCCGCGTCGAGCGCGTCGACCACCGCCGGAACCGGCTTCCACGAGGCCGAGCCGCGCGCGCCGTGCCCCGACTTGTACGTCGTGAGCGCGGCGAGCAGCGCGATCGGGTGGATGCGGGCCTTGCGCAGCGCCGTGCGATCCTGGATCCGCGCGATCACGTTCGCGGTCGCATCGCCCTTGGGCGTGAGCAGACCGACGCGCGTGAGCGTCGCGAGGTTGCGGATCAGCGCCGTCATCGGCAGCGCCGGGAGCAGCGCCTCCCACACGCGCGGCTCCTTGAGCCACGTGCTCGGCAGCGCTTCGCGCGGGAGACCGCTCGTGCGCACCAGCTCGGCGCACGTTGCGGCGTCGGCGTCTTCGAACGCCTTCGCCGTCGCGTGCGCGCGCAGCAGCGCGAGCGACTCCAGCTCGGCACCGGGCAGCTCGCCCTTCACGATCCACGCATACAGCGCCGCGCGCTCCGCGTCCGCCGCGAGCGGGTGCGCGAGACGGAACACGTCGCGGTGCGTGAAGCCCTCACGGTTCTGGTACTTCAGCGCCTGGTACGCGAGATCGCGAACCGGCTTGCTCTCGTACCAGCCGCGCAGCCCCTTGCGCAGGCCACGGCCCCAGCCGCGGAACTGCTCGATGTACGAGCAGAACGTGAGCAGGTGCGAGCCCGTGCGGCACACGCGCCGCAGACCCTCGCCGAGCGCGTAGCGCCGCGTCGCCTCGTCGCCGAAACCGGCGCACGCCGCGAGCGCGAAGATCGCCGGCTGCACCTTCGGCGCGCGGCCGCTCTCCGAGAGCGCGATCACGCGCGCGACGACACGCCGGCCGTCCTCGCGAACCGCCTCGACGAGGTTGACCGCGTTTTCCTTGGTGAGCCGCGACTCGGTCGCGTAGTACGTGCCGCCTTCGCTCGAGAGAATCAGAAAGCGGTCGACACGCGCCCAGCGGTCGAGCGGGTAGACGTAACCGCCGGCCTCGTTGCGCACCTGGTCGCGGCCCGGCTGCGGCTGCGTCTGCAGCGTTCCCACGCTGCGGCCCTGGAAGATGCGTGCAAGCAGGTTCATGATATGTGTTCCCTCCCTTCGTTGCTCGTTGTCG
>JAFAKB010000061.1 GCA_019235885.1 Candidatus Eremiobacterota bacterium
GAGCGACCCGTCGCTCGAGGTGGTCGGGATCGACTTCATGCCCCCGATGCTCGACGGCGCCCGCAGCCGGGCCAAGCGCGAGGACCCCGCCGGCCGCGCGCGGTTCGTCGAAGGCGACGTGACCCGGCTCGCGTTCGACGACGCCAGCTTCGACGGCGCGACGATGGGGTTCTCGCTGCGGAACGTCGTCGACGTCCCGGCGACGCTGCGCGAAGCGCGGCGCATTCTCAAGCCGGGCGCGCGCTTCGTGAACCTCGACGTCACCAAGCCGGCGAACCCGCTGGTGCGGCGCGCGTTCGGCGTCTACTTCTACGGCGTCGTCCCGCTGGTGGGCGGGATCGTCGGCGGCTCGAAGACCGCCTACCGCTACCTGCCGAACTCGCTGATCAACTTCCCCGACGCCGACGCGCTCGCCGAACGCTTTCGCGGCGCCGGCTTCCGCGAGGTGCGCACGATCCGGCTCGGCTTCGGCGCGATCGCGATCCACGCCGGGGTGGCTTGATGCTCGAGCGCGCGCCGGCCGGCCGCGATCTGTACGCGCTGGTCGAGGAGTACTTCCGCAGCTCGTTCGTGACCGGCAACGAGCTCATCACCGAGGCGGTGCGGCGGATGCTCGCAGCGGGCGGCAAACGGCTGCGGCCGCGCTGCACGCTGCTCGCCGCGGAAGCGGTCGGCGGGCGCGCGGAAGATCACTTGCGGCTGGCCGCGTTCATGGAGCTGATCCACGTCGCGACGCTGATCCACGACGACGTCGTCGACGGCGCGGCGACGCGGCGCGGCGTCAACGCGACCGCGGTCGACTTCGGCAACCGGATCAGCGTGCTCGCCGGCGACTATCTGTTCGCGTGGATCTTCAAGAACGTGACCGCCGAGTGCGCCCCCCCGATCCCGCACGTGCTCAGCTCGACGCTGGCCGACATCACCGACGGCGAGGTGCTGCAGCTGCGAGCGCTGGGCGAACTCGACACGACGCTGGCGGCGTACGTCGAGGTGGCGGGCAAGAAGACGGCCTCGCTGTTCGCCGCGGCGGCGGAGTGCGGCGCGCTGGCAGCCGGCGGCTCGCCGTTCGCGGTGAAGGCGCTGCACGATTTCGGGACCGCGTTCGGGATCGCGTTTCAGATGCGCGACGACCTGCTCGATCTGACCGGCGACGAGGCGACGCTCGGCAAACCGGTCGGCAACGACCTGCGCGAGCGGAAGATGACCGTCCCGCTGGTCCTCGCGCTCGAAGGCGGCGGTCGGGAATTCCGCTCCGGCGTCGAACGTTTCTTCGCGGAGAGCGATCAGGTGCACGATCGGGTGGAGAACATCGTCGCGGGGATCACGGCCCACGGCGGGTTGGCGAAGACGGAAGCCGTCCTCGCGGGCTACGTCGAACGAGCGAAGCAGTCGCTCGCGCCGCTCGGAAACGCCCCGGCCCGCGCCGAGCTCGCCGCGCTCGCGGACACCCTGCTCTCAACCCGGAGTTAGCTATGTTCTCACCAATCGAAATCGCCGCGGTGGTCGGTGTCGCGATCCTGATCTTCGGCGCCGACAAGCTGCCGAAGCTCGCTCGCAGCGCCGGTCAGGCCAAGAAAGAGTTCATGGTCGGGCAGGCCGACGCCGACGTCGCCGCCGAGCGCGCCCGCGAGGAAGCGCGCAAGCGCGCCGAGGCCGAGGACCGCGCCGCGGAGGCGACGACGACCGTCAGCGGCGCCGGCGGACCCGGCCCGATCGTCCCCGACCCGCAGACCGGCGCACCCGGTCCGACCACGGTCGCCCCGCCGCGCCCGTAGCGCGCGGAGAGTAGGCCGGCGATGCTCGCGGAGCGGACGCCGCTCGACGCAGAAAACCGCGAGCGCGAAGCCGAGTGGGACCAGAAGGAGATGCCGTTCACGGAGCACCTGCGGGAGCTCCGGAACCGCCTCTTCGTCTGCGTCGTCACGGTTCTCGCGCTGACGGTGCTGCTGCTGTGGCCCGCGCAGTGGGCGATCCCCCGCGTGACGCACCTGTACTTCGGCAGCGTCCAGCTCCACGCGTTCGGCCCGGCCGACGCGGTGTGGGCGATCTTCAAGTTCGCGCTGTACGGCGCGATCGTGCTCGGCCTGCCGGTGATCTTGTACCAAGCCTGGATGTTCGTCGTCCCGGCGATCCATCCGAAGACGCGCAAGGCGGTGTACTCGTACGTCGCGCCGTCGTTCGTTCTGTCGCTGGCGGGGATCGCGTTCGCGCACTTTCTGGTGCTGCCGCGCGTCGTCGGCGCGCTGGACAAGATCACCTCGAGCGTCGCGGTGCCGACCTACGGTATCGAGTCGACGCTGAATCTCGTGCTGCTGCTGCTGCTGGCCTTCGCGCTCGTCTTCCAGACGCCGGTCGTCATGCTGCTCGGCGCGCGAATTGGGCTGATCAACAGCAGGCTGCTGCGCAGGTACCGCAAGTACATCGGCTTCGGGATGCTCGTGGCCGGCGCGATCCTTGCGCCCGACGGGAGCCCGGTGACGATGACGCTGATCGCGGCGCCGATGTACGTCCTCTTCGAGCTCTCGATCTGGCTGATCGTCTTCATGGAGAAGCGGTGGAAGCACGAAGCGGCGGACGCGTAGCATCGCGCGCGCTCGGCGCGCTGCGCGAGAGCTGGGACGATCTCGTGCGGCTCTTCGCGCACGTGCCGTTCGGCGTCTCGCTGCTGGCGGCGTGGGCGTTTCTCACCCTGATCGGCGTGATCGTCGAGCAGGGGAAAGACCCGTCGTTCTACGCCGCCGAGTACGCGCCGCCGCTCGCGCGGCTGATCGTCCGGCTCGACCTCGGCAACATCTACCACAGCCCCGCCTACCTCATCGCGATCGGCTTGATCCTGTGCTCGATGGCGGCGGCGACGTTCACCAAGGTGATCCCGCGCCGCATCCCGCGCTTGAACCCGGTGAAGATCGACGCGATCCCGCTCCACGCGCGCGTCCGCATCGCCGGCGATCCGGAGAGCGTGCGCGAGCGGCTGGCGGCGTTCTTCGCCGCGCGCGGCTGGCAGGTGCGCAAGCGCGAGTTCGGCGGCGCCGAGTGGACCTTCGCCGACAAGAACAACTGGGCGCGGCGCGGCGTGCTAGTCGCGCACCTCGGCTTTTTGATCATCGCGATCGGGACGACGATCTACTGGGCGAAAGGCTACAGCGGCCAGTTCGCGGTGCTCAGCGGCCAGACGGCGACGATCCCGGAGAACGGCGCGACGATCGCGCTCCACCGCTTCGCCTACCGCATCGACCCGATTCAAACGAAAGCCGGCACCGTCTACCAGCCGATCGACTACGTCTCGAACGCGACCGTCACCGGGAAAGACGGCCTGCCGCGCGACGCGGTCATTCGCGTGAACCAGCCGTACGACGTCGACGGAACGCTCATCTACCAGGCGACGTACGGGTTCGCGATCGACTTCCGGCTGACGCGGGACGGCCGGCCCGTTCCGGTCTCGGACCATCCGCTCAAGGAAGGCGAAGGCTTCGTCATTCCCGGCACGTCGCGCGCGATCGAGTACACGCGGTTCGTGGGCACGATCGACCGCGCGACGGGACAGCCCGCGGCCGATCCGCGCCCGAACGATCCCGGCGTCGTCGTGCAGGCCTTCGACGGCGACCGGCCCGCGGGCAGCGCGCTGCTCGCGCTGGGCCAGCCGGTCGATCTGGGCGCCGGGTACGCGCTCACCGCGCAGCGCTACATCCTCTACTCCGGCTTCCAGTACCGCTACGATCCCGGCATCCCGGTCGTGGGCCTCGGCGCGCTGGTGCTGCTGGCGGGATTGTGCATCTCGTTCTACTTCTTGCCCGCGCGGCTGTTCGTGCTGGCGCGCGACGCCGGCGGCGGCGTGACCGAAGTCGGGATCGCCGCGACGACGGTGAAAGGCTACGACGTCTTCGAAGAGCGCTTCGGCGAGATCGTCGAAGACTTGCGGCGCAGTGAGCCCGTCGGCGATACTGCACAGGCCGGGGCGAGGCCCGTTCTAGAGAGCGCATAAAGGGGAAGCAATGGATCCGCTCAGAGTCCACGTCGATCAATGGCTGCTCGTGTTGGGGATCGCTGCGTACGTGACGGCCGCGTTCGCGCTGTTCGCGCACTTTCTGATGCGCAATCCCGTCCTGCGCGCGATCGGTCTGCCGCTGGCCGCGGTCGGATGCGTGTCGCAGTTCGCCGAGCTGGGAACGCGCTGGTGGATGACCGGCGTGTGGCCGCTGACGAACCTGTACGGCTCGCTCTCGCTGTTCAGCGCGTGCGCGGTGGCGATCTTCCTCGTCTTCGCCCTGCGCTACGACCTGGCGTTCATCGGCGGTCCGGTCCTCGCGCTCGCGGCGATCGCGCTGGGCTACGCGACGACGTGGAATGAAGGCTACATGCCCGCCGTTCCGGCGCTGCAGTCGTACTGGATCAAGGTCCACGTGCCGATCGTGATCACGGCGTACGCCTCGTTCATGGTGTCGTTCTGCGTCTCGGCGATGTACTTGCTGAAAGACGCCGCCGAGAAGCGCTATGCGCAGCGGCACCCGACGGTGCGCGGCGTGGCGGCCAGCGCCGGCGGCAACGTCGACGTACCGCTGAGCGCGTACGCGGCGAACCCGCTGACCGGCGTGGTGCGAACCGACACCCCGGCGCTCGCGAGCGCGGCCGCGGCGGGCGACGCGACGGCGAGCTGGCTCACTGGGCTGCCCTCCCTCGCAAAGCTCGACGTGATGCAGTACCGCATCATCGCGGTCGGCCTGCCGCTGCTCTCACTCGGGATCATCACCGGAGCGATGTGGGCGAAAGAAGCCTGGGGCGCGTATTGGCAGTGGGATCCGAAAGAGACGGCCGCGCTGATCTCCTGGATCGTGTACGCCGGCTACATGCATCTGCACACGCGCCCGGAATGGCGCGGAACGCGCACCGCCTGGGTCAGCGTGATCGGCTTCGTCTCGATCGTGTTCTGCTACCTCGGCGTAAACATCTGGATCAGTGGCCTCCACAGTTACAAAATGTAACGTTGCCGCTCGCGTAGAAGGACTAGACTAACGTGGAGGGAGGGACTGGCAAGCGAGCGGTCTCTCCAGAAGGCAAGCAAGCGGGTTGTAATATATGTCGACTTCAACGATACCTCCGCCGCTGACGCGATCGCCATTGTGGCTCGTCCAAGGCGACTATTTCGAGCAAGCTCGCATTGCAAAGGCTCGGGTTTCGGCTGAATATCTCCAATCGGATCGCCGGACGAGCACGATACTTGAAGACACGCCGAACCCGTACGAGAATGTCGTAGGTGTTGGACTCGGTCCTCGCATTATCCGTGGATACACGACCGGTGAGCTGTGCGTCAAGGTCTACGTGCGCCGAAAATTTCCGAAGAGCCAGATAAAACAGGGTGATCTTCTTCCTAGCGGTTACGACGGCATCCGGCTCGACGTCGAAGAAGCAGGACTTCTCGAAACGTTCGAAGCTGAGCTCGACGATATCTTGCCGAATCCGATGGTATCGCTCGATCCCCTTCAGCCCGGTACGTCCGTCGGTGGCTGTGCATGTTCAGTGGGCGGAACAGGGACGATAGCGGCCATTGCGGCGGATCGCGCCGGTCGGCGCTTCGCGCTGACTTGCGCTCACGTAATCAAAAGCACGTGCGGGCATGCCGAGGTGTTTCATCCAGGCGTCGCCGACGCCGCTCAAGACGGAACGGCGCGGCTAATCGGCCGGGTCGCGCACTTGGCCGCCGCCGTCCCCGACGCCGTGAACGATATCGACGCCGGTTCCATATTGCTCTCGGTCGCAGCAGACCCCAAGATACTCTACATCGGCGGACCGACCGACCAGACGATCGCGACACGAGGAATGCTGGTGCACAAATTCGGTCGCACGAGTCGCTATACATACGGACTGGTGACCGACCCGGAGTTCGACGTCAATCTTTATTCGCGACGCCAAGGCGCATGGATCACATACGTCAATCAGATTCGCATTGAACCAGTCGGAATGCAACCGTTCTCTGCGTCAGGCGATTCCGGAGCCTTGGTGCTGGAAGCGGCGACCAATCGGGCAATAGGTGTCCTGCTGGGAGGAGGACCACCCTTCTCGGTGGCCAACCACCTTTTTCGGGTACTTGAGGGTTTAGGGCTAATGTTGGTGACAGCATAAACCGTTCGAGGAATAGAGACAGATAAGCAAAGCCATGGCAAGAGCAACAGAAGGAGAGCTCCGGGAAGTGAAGCGACGCTGGTCGCGCCGCTTCCTCACGTACCCCGGGGTGGTCGGCGTCGGCGTCGATCCCGATTCGCGCGGCGGCTTCCATCTGACCGTATTCCTCACGACACCCGATGCCGGGAAAGGTCTTCCTCATATCGTCGATGGGCACCGGGTCCATTTCCGCGTGGCCGGCACGCTCGAGGAGCATACCGCGGCAACGATGTGACTCTAGGAGCTTTGTCGCTGTATGAACGACGCTGAACGTTCGGGTCTTTGGGTCCTGGTTGCGACCGATTCTCCAGCCGGCACGGAAGGGCGACTCGAAGAACAGTCGCTTGATGTGGCTGCAAAGGCGCGCACGGTCGCGCGTGAGCTTCTCCCAAACATCGCCGACACGTGGGCATCGGTCACGACGCAACTGGGAAACATGCTCTCCGCCACACGCGCATCGGTGAAAGGTTTCGATGTCGACGCTGTTACCGTTAAGCTCGGAATCGACGGTAAGGGGAGCATCGGCGTTGTCTCAGCGGGCGTATCCGCAGCGTTCGAAGTGACGTTTACGCGGAGCACGTCGCCGTAGGTGCGTGTTCCTCAGCCTGCATCCTTCAATAATCCTAGGTGTCGTGCACGAGAAAGGACGGGAGTGAGCGCACTTCCTTCCATGTTCATAATGTGCAGGCGGTGCCGAGCTCTCGTGAAGGTAAGATAAATCTCGCGATACGCCTGCTGCTCCAACCGTGCCGCGAGCGCTCCCCCGATGGATTGCGGCGGAATGACGCCCTCCTCCAGGCCGCACGATATTACGCAGTCGAATTCTTGTCCGCCAATGAGTTCCGGGGGCGCGAGTATTACCGTCGGGTAATTACCGCTTATCGTCTCGCCCCGTTGGCGCAACATCCGGAACTCGAAATCGGAGTGCACGAGCTTGGGGAGTCCCTCCCGAATCGGAGCCATCGCAGTCTCTGAGTGTACGACGACTGCGAACTGCATGAGCCCTTCGCGGGCTCCGACGCGCACAATTTCGTAAATCCTTTCCGCGAATTTTTCCAGACGTTCAACGTGAAGCGATGGAGCGCTATGCATGCGTTCCTTAGCGTCTGTCGCCCGAAATTTGAGTTCTGGAAACTCGTTCCCGAACGGCGCCGAGCCTTGTGAGATCACGTAAAACGCGAGCTTCGCGATCGATTCGCTTAGCCGGTGCATAACATGTAACGTACGACGCTGCAGGTCCTCAATTCCGAGCCGCCCGAATCCGCTCGCCGTCATCGAATATAGCCGCTGGGCTTCGTCGAGCGCAATTGCGACCAATGTGTGTGGGCTTTGCGATGTCGTTAGGAGCGCAAATATCTGTCGCTCGTTGTCATTGAAAAGCTGCGCCTCATCCACGAAGACATAATCAAAGCCGAGCTGTCGACGCTCATATTCCCACTGCGGCGTCATGAGCCGACCTAAGACCGATAACGCGACATCGTCGGAGTCCAATACTTCATACTCGCGAAGGCTGTCTCTATAATTGATGTAAGCGTCGTAGATGACGTCGCGCTCCTCCGGCGAAAGGACAGCATGGAGATGACCGAGTGCATCTTGCGCGTCCGTATAGGCTCCGCGGTCCAGGATCATCCCGCGTCCTTTTATCACCATACTGATCTCTGCCCGCACGTATTCAGCGAAGTATCTGAAGGCGGTTTCATCTGCCGTAAGAACGCGGAGATTCTCACTCTTCTCGACAACGTGCGACTTCGAGGCGAGCGCTTTCGAAAGTGCCTCCTTCACAAGGTTGAAGGCATCGTCCTTCGCCCGCTCCGGATTTAATGAAATCACCTGCCACCGTCTAAGTCCGGTCAATTCCATCGAATACCGCGCCAGAGTCGTCACGTGAAGTTGTGAGATCGGTGCGAACAGATCTTGTGCAGCGTGCTTCGGGGCCCCATTCAAAAGCCGAGCAAATCGCGCGCGAACGGATTCCTCCATCGCCTCGTTGTGCGTGAGATATAGGACCTTCGCGCCAGGCTTCTCCCTCAAACACTTGATAGCCATAAGCTGCATGAGCAGGGTCTTGCCTGCTCCGCCGGGCCCGACGATTCGCAGAGGTTGTGTGAGGGGGGCATTCTGTTCAAGAATTGAGCGCTGCTCTTTCGACAATGTACTTAGAGCCGGATTGCACCATTGATCGTACGACCACATCAGCGTTCGGTAGATGTCTTGCGGAGTCACGTCGGCACGTCGAGCTTGGACCGTGAGCGTGAGCCGGCCACCTGACGCGTCAAAGGGACCCGCATCCTGCCGCAACTCTGAGGGATCGATCGCTTCACGCAACGACGTGAAAGACTTGTCCGAGAGGATCCCGCGCGTACTGTTACCGCTCATAATGGTTCGAACCGAATTCATGAGCGCTGAAATCTGAAATGAATAGCTCTCGGCGGCTTCTGCTAAGTTGTTCTCATCGTGATATGGACCGATCACGAACACTACTCGCGTGATCGTAGCGCCTGCCTGAAGGGTCTTCTCGGCCCATGCCAAGCTCAGGGGGCTCTCCAGACCGCCGATCGAGATTGTGTATCTGCTGTCATCGATCTTCCGGTAGCGAGAGTCCGCCCAAAAGGTACGGTTCTGCAAACGCTGGCAGATCACAAAGACGGCGCGTGTGAGCGCCATCGTGGCGGCGTCGGCATTAGAGGCGATACCGAGCCTAGGAGCAATTCGAATGAAGCCGAGCGGTTCGTCTCCTGTTCCGGCGGCGAAGTCAGCGTTCACCAACATCACGACATCACGATCAGCGGAAATGCGAATTGGGCCCGCCAGGAAATCGCCTTTTCGCAGGTTGCGAAGCCCCTGGCTCGCAATGACGTTAGCTAACTCCTCCAAGATGCCGTCTTTGCGGAGCAGCCACAGCGCAGTATCCTGTTGAATCGCGAGATAGTCCATATTGAACCTAGCCGCGGGGTAGCTTAAGAACCCTATCTTAGCATGCGCACTCTCAGCAGTCTAGCCATTTCTAGGTTTGGCCACGTCAGCCGTGCCGCGCTGGGAGCGCCGGCATCGGTGTCGGCGGCGGGACTTGCGAGGGGTTCTCCCAGATCGACTTCGCTTCGCCGGTGAGGTGGTCGGGGACGCGCTTCATGAAGTAGGTGATCTGCCAGATCGACTTCTCGTCGAGCGACTTGGCGAACGACGGCATCCCGGTGAAGCGGATGCCGTGCTCGATCTTCCAGTACGTCTGGCCTTCGGGATCGTCCATCACGTCGTTCTTGTTGAACTGCGGCGCGCGCACGCCGAGCCCGCGCGCGATCGCGTCCGGAGTCGTGTTCGCGGTGCCGTGGCAGACCGCGCAATTTTGCACGTACAGCTTCGCGCCTTGCGCGATGTCCGCGTCGCTTTGGGTGTAGGGATACGGCGGCTTCGGCGCTTCGCGCGCGAGCGTCGCGTGCAACGAGGTGTTCGCGGCCCAGCGCTCGCCGGGCATCAAGGGACCGTCGGCTCGCGCGGGGACCGCGCCCGTCTTCACCGCCGCGAAGACGACGAGCGCCAGCACGACGACCGCGGCCACGACGCCGCCCAGGAATCCACGCATGACGGTCAGTTTGTCCGCTTTTCCTGAGAATCTCACCACGCAACGAACGGGCCGACGATGAGGGTTTGAGGAGAACGATGGCCATCGCCCCGCCGTGCGGCAAGACGCTGGAAGACTTGCGCTTCGACAACTCGTTCGCCGCGCTGGGCGATGCGTTCTCGGAATGCCGCACGCCGCTCGGCATCCCGAACGCGCGCCTCGCCGGCTTCAGTCCCGAGGCTGCCGCGCTGATCGATCTGCGCCCCGGCGAAGAAGAGCGTCCCGAGTTCGCCGAGCTCGTGAGCGGCAACGGGCTGCTCGCCGGGATGGAACCGGTCGCCGGCATGTACGGCGGCCATCAGTTCGGCGTGTGGGCCGGCCAGCTCGGCGACGGGCGCGCGATCCTGCTGGGCGAGGTGCGCACCGACGCCGGTGAACGCTGGGAGCTGCAGCTCAAAGGCGGCGGACTCACCAAGTTCTCGCGCTTCGCCGACGGGCGTGCGGTGATTCGCTCGACGGTGCGCGAGTTTCTCGCCAGCGAGGCGCTGCATCATCTCGGCGTGCCGACGACGCGCGCGCTCGCGATGGCCGCCGGCGACGAGCCCGTGGTGCGCGAGCACGTCGAGCGCGCCGCGACGGTGATTCGGATGGCGCCGAGCTTCGTGCGCTTCGGCTCGTTCGAGATCTTTCACTACCGCACGCAGCTCGACGAAGTGAAGACGCTGGCCGACTACGTCATCGGCCGCTTCTATCCGGAGTGCGAGAGCGGCGCGGACCGCTACGCGCGCTTCTTCGCGGCCGTCGTCGAGCGCACGGCGGCGCTGATGGCGCAGTGGCAAGCGGTCGGGTTCGCGCACGGCGTGATGAACACCGACAACTTCTCGATCCTCGGCTTGACGCTCGACTACGGCCCGTACGGCTTCGTCGAGGCGTACCAGCCGCGCTTCGTGTGCAACCACAGCGACGAGATGGGCCGCTACGCGTTCGACCGCCAGCCGACGATCGGGCTGTGGAACTGCTGCGCGCTCGCCGAAGCGCTCAGCTCGCTGATCGGCAAGGACGAGCTCGACACTGCGCTCGCGCGCTACGAGCACGTCTACCGTGCGGCGTTGCTGCAGCTGCTGGGCGCGAAGCTCGGCGTGCTCGGCGCGCACGACGGCGACACCGAGCTCGCGCTCGAGCTCTTCCGCCTGCTCGAAACGCGGCGCGTCGACTGGACGAACTTCTGGCGCGCGCTCTCCCATTCCGATGCGCACGCGCTGGAGCTGCTCGGCGAGGACGAGACGTCGAAAGACTGGCTCGCGCGCTATGCGCGCCGGGCCGAGGAGGATCCGCGCGACGACGGCGAGCGCCGGGCCGCGATGCGCGCCGTCAACCCGAAGTACGTGCTGCGCAACTGGGTCGCGCAGGAAGCGATCGAGGCCGCCGAAGCCGGCGACGACTCGGTCACCGCAGCCGTCCTCGGCGTGCTGCGCGCACCGTACGACGAGCACCCGCAGCATGAAGCCTGGACGCGCGCCGCGCCCGCGAAATACGCGGGCTTGTCGGTGAGCTGCTCGTCGTAACCTGCGGAACTGAACGGTTTCGGCAAAAGCGCCGAGGACGAGGGCGGGCTGCTCGGGAAACGCGGGCCAGGTGGAACGACAGGTCGGTCACGGCGAAATTCGTTTGCTCGTCCGCGGTATCGCGCGCGGCGTCGCGACTCCGGACATCGCGGAGCTGTTCAGGCCGTACGGCGGCGACCCCGAGCGGATCGCGCTACCGCGCGACCGGCGCACCCGGCGGCGCAAGGGAATCGCTTACGTCTTCGTGCCGAGCCCGCACGCGGCGCGCGCGGCCGTCGAGGCGCTGAACAACACGGTGTTCCAGGAAAAGCAGATCACCGTCGAGCTGGCCGCGGAGCGGCCGCCGAAGCGGCCGCGCCGGTTCAACGGGCCGCCCGGCGGCGGTCCGGGGCCGCGCCCGCCGCGCCGCTTCTGACTACTGCAGGTACTTTTCGACCGTCTCGGCGCTGCGCTCGTGCGCGACGCTGGGGTCCTGGCCGAACTCCTCGCGGGCGCGCCGCTGGCGCAGCAGATCCCATAGCCGGTCGAGCTGGACGTTGATCTCGCCGAGGCGGGTGCGCTCGGCGGCCGAGACGGCCCCGCCTTTTTCGAGGAGCGCGTGCTCCTCGGCGACGAGGCGTTCGATCTGCTGGTGGAGCTCCTGGTCGTTCACGGGCCAAGTGTTCCCGTTCCGGGTAACCAGACCCGCAGGGAGCCGCTCGCGGCTCCTACGAAGGTACGCGAGTTTGTCCGCCGACCGGGCTATCATGCGTTGAGAAGGCGGCCGACAGCCGTCGGTTTTCGAGGGAGAGAACGTGGCTCACGCAGAGGCCTACAGCGACCCCGGCACGCCGGAGGAACAGACCCGAAGGACTTTCATGGCCAACGCGGTGCTCGCGCTCGGCGGGGTCATCGGCCTGGGGCTGGCGATCCCGCTGATCACCTCGCTGGTCCCTCCGGGGGACGCGAACGCGGACCCCTGGTCGCCGCTTACCCCCGACGAGGTGTCGCAGCTGAAGAAAGCGACCGACAAGCCGCTGAAGGTCACCTTCATGCTGCACGAGTCGAACGGCTACTTCGGCGCGGTCGACACCGAGCAGTTCTTTTGGGCGATCAAGACCGACGAGGCGACGATGCGCAAAAAGCGCCCGCAGCTCTTCGACGGGATCGAGAAGGTGCCGTATCCGGTGGTGAACATCGGGTTCGTCGTGTTCAGTCCGATCTGCCCCCATTTGGGCTGCAGGTACGCGTGGAACGACTCGCTGAACCGCTTCTCGTGCCCGTGCCACGGCTCGCAGTACACGAACCTCGGCGAGCACGTCGCGGGGCCCGCGCTGCGCGGGCTCGATCCGCTCCCGCTGCGCGACTTCCAAGGCAAAGTCGCGGTCGAGTGGATCGAGTACAAGCAGAACACGCCCGACCACATCATCCTGAAGGTCGCGTAGAGGGAACGGGGCGGAGCACATGCTGACGTGGTTGGACCAGCGCACCGGGCTGGTCACGATGACGAAGGACTTCCTCACCGAGGACGTCCCCGGCGGCGCATCCTACTGGTACGCGTTCGGCAGCGCCACGCTGTTCGCGCTGATCCTGCAGATCGCGACCGGCATCTTCCTGTGCTTCTTCTACGCGCCCTCGACCGCGACCGCGTGGGAGTCGACCGACTATCTCATCAAGCACGTTCCGGCCGGCGGCTTCGTCCTCTCGCTCCACTACTGGGGCGCTTCCGCGATGATCGCGTTCATGACGATGCATTTGCTGCAAGGCTTGCTGTGGGGCGCCTACAAGAAGCCGCGCGAGCTGCAGTGGATCGTCGGCGTGATCCTGTTCATTTTCACGCTGGTCCTCGGCCTCACCGGCTACCTGCTGCCGTGGGATTTGAACGCGCTGCTCGCCTCGAAGGTCGCGATTCAGATCGCGGGCTCGGCGCCGCTCCTCGGCCCGGCGATTCTCTCGTTCCTGCAAGACGGTTCGGGGATCGGGACGCTGACGATCAACCGCTTCTTCGGCATCCACGTGTGGCTCGTGCCGGCGCTGCTCGTCGGTTTGGTCGGGATGCACTTGGTGATCTTCCGCTGGAACGGGCCCGCCGGTCCGCCGATCGACGAAGCGCCGAAGCTCAAGCCCGGCCGGTTCTGGCCGGAGCAGATGTTCATGGACACCGTGCTCTCGTTCGCGATGTTCGTCATCATCGTCGCGCTGTCGTTTGTCGCGCCGGCGCCGTTCGACGCCAAGGCGGATCCCAACAACACGCAGTTCGTCCCGTATCCGGCCTGGTATTTCCTCGCGCTCTACGCGCTGCTCGACGTGGTCGGAAAGTTGCCGGCGCAGATCGTGCAGATCGCGACGCTGTTCGCGACGATCATCATGCCCGGCGTGCTGGTCCTGCTGCTGATCCTGCTGCCGTTCATCGAC
>JAFAKB010000062.1 GCA_019235885.1 Candidatus Eremiobacterota bacterium
CCGCCACGAGCGCGCTGATGGACGGCCCGATGCCGGGTCCGCACCCGCGCGTGCGCATCGGCACGACGAAAGGGCCGATCGTGGTGCGGCTCTATCCCGACTGGGCGCCGCTCACCGTCGCGAACTTCCTGAACCTCGTCGACCGCGGCTACTACGACATCCTGCGCTGGTTCCGCATCGTCCCGGATTTCGGCGTGCAGACCGGCGATCCGAACGACAACGGCGAGGGCGACGCCGGCTACACGATCCCCGCCGAGGAAAACCCGCTGGAGCAGCGCTCGGGCGTGATCTCGATGGGCTTGAACTACACCGAAGGCAAGAACCCCGGCCCGATTCGCGACTCGGCCGGAACGCAGTTTTACATCACGATCTCGCCGCAGCTGCACCTGAACCGCGACTTCACCGTCTTCGGCGAAGTCCAAAGCGGCTTCGCCACGCTCGGCCGCCTGATCGAATTGGATCGAATGACGAAAGTAGAAAGAATTCCGGACGACTAGAGGTTGTCGCGCGCTAGCGCGAGATCATCGAGCGGAGCGCGAAGAGCGCGTTTTCCGGGCGCTCGGTGATGCGGCGGTAGAAGTAGCCCGCCCAGTGCGTTCCGTACGGCACGTAGACGCGCAGCCGGTAGCCGTCGGCGACCAACGCGCGCTGCAGCTCGGGGCGCACGCCGTAGAGCATCTGGAACTCGAAGCGGTCGCGGCCGATGTCGCGCTCGCGCGCGAAGGTCTGCACCGCGGCGATGATGCGCGGGTCGTGGGTCGCGATGCCGGGATAGTTGCCGCGCTCGAGCAGCGCTTCGGCGGAGCGCAGAAACTGCCGCCGGATCGTCGGCATGTCCTTGTACGCGAGCGACGGCGGCTCGCCGTACGCGCCCTTGCAGAGCCGGACCCGGGCGCCGAGCGCGATCATGCGCTCGACGTCGCCCGGCGTGCGCTTGAGGTAGGCTTGCAGGACGGGGCCCACGTGCTGCGTCTCGGCGTACGCGCGCTCGAAGACGCGCAGCGTCGCGTCGGTGACCGCCGAGCCTTCCATGTCGATGCGCACGAACGGGTCGCCGTTGTGCGAGGCGGCGTCCAGGACCGCGCGCAGGTTGCCGAGCGCGAGCTCTTCGCCGACGAGCAGCCCCATCGCGGTCAGCTTCACCGAGACGTTCGACTCGACGTTGCGCGCCGGGATCGCGGCGAGCAGCTCGGCGTAGGCCTCGCGCGTGCGCTCCGCTTCCGTGCGCGAGGTCACATCCTCACCCAGGAAATCCAGCGTCGCGGTCATCCCTTGCGCGTTGAGCGCGGCGACGGCGTCCATCGCGTCGGCTACGGTCTCGCCGGCGATGAAGCGCTTGGCGAGGAAGAAGAAGCGCTGCTGGAAGGCGGGCGTTTGAATCACGTCGAGGACGGCCACGACCGGGCGGCTTCGGGGACGGGCGGAGGCGCCCCTCGGCGGACGCGCGGGGCATGGGAGGGCTCGCCTTTCCGTCTTTTTTTCGTTCAGGTGTAGGCGCGCCCCGCCGAATGCGGGAAACGGTTCCGCATGGCCTGGCGCGTCCTGGTCGCCGACGACGACCCGGAGATCTGCACGCTGATCAAGACGATCCTCGCCAAGGGACCGTACGAGATCACGCTGTGCAACGACGCGGAGAGCGCGCTCGTGCACATTCAGCACGACCAGCCGTACGACATCCTGATCAGCGACTTCATGCTGCCGGGGATCTCGGGGATCGAGTTGATCGCGCAGGTCCGCCAGAACGTCGCGACCTCGCGGATGCCGATCGTGATGATCAGCGGGCACAACAACTACGCGATGGACACGCGGGCCAAAGCGGCCGGCGCGAACGCGTTCCTCAACAAGCCGTTCACGCTCTCGCAGCTGCGCACGACGGTGCACCAGCTGCTGACCGACCCGCTCTCGGTCCTCGGCGCTTAAGCTGACCGCCCTCTCTCTTCTCAAGGTTCTCTTCGTCGCGCTCTCGCTCGGGCTCGACGTCTTCGCCGTCTCGGTCGGCGTCGGGATGAAGGGGGCCGACCGCTGGGTGAAGATCCGGATCGGCGCCGCGTTCGCGACCGCCGAGGTGACGATGACCGTGCTCGGCGTGCTGCTCGGTCAGGCCGCGGGGCGTTTTCTCGGCGACGCCGCCGGCTATCTCGGCTTCGCGGCGCTGGTCGGGGTCGGCGCCTACATGATCTACGAAGCGCTGCACGGAACCGAAGAGGGTGGCGGCTTCGACCTCTCGCGCGGCTTCGGGCTGGTGCTCGGCGCGCTTTCGATCAGCCTCGACTCGCTCGGAATCGGCTTCTCGATCCTCTACATCGGCGTGCCGCTGCCGTTGAGCCTCGCATGCATCGCGCTGGCGTCGCTGCTTTCGACGGCTCTCGGGCTCGCGCTCGGCAGACGTCTCGGCATCGCGGTCGAGGAGCGCGCGGCGCTGTGGGCCGGCGTCGTGCTCGTGCTGACGGGATTCACGTTCGCCGCGCTCAAGCTGTTCGATGTCGGCGGCTGACGCGCTGTACGCGCTCACGGCCGCCGCCGCGCGCAGCGTCGTCGTCGTGGGCACCG
>JAFAKB010000063.1 GCA_019235885.1 Candidatus Eremiobacterota bacterium
CCGAGCAGATGCGCTTCGATCTCGCGCTGCATCAGCTCCATCGCGGTGTGATCGCCGAGCAGGTGGTGCTTGAGCAGCACCATAGCCCACGCGTCGCCCTCACCGTCGCGCGCGACGTACGCGCGCATCATCGGCGCTCGGCGCACGTCGAGCCGGAAATGGCGCGGGTTGAACCGTGCCGCAAGCTGCTCCGCCACGTCGCCCGCGGCCGGATCGAGCTCGACTTCTTCCACGGCCAGCGGCGCGTCGCGGTACACGACCTGCACCGGCTCCGGGAGGTGTTCCCACGCAACCGCCGTGCGCAGCACGTCGTGGCGCGCGATTACCGACTCCAGCGCGGCAAGGTATGCGTCGAGCCGTTCGCGGCTCTCGAAGCGGTAGGTGCTGCGTCCGAGATACGGATCGCCCTCACCACCCAAGATGTGGTGGAACAGAATGCCTTCCTGCAGCGGCGCGAGCGGGTAGACGTCTTGCACGTTGGCGGCGCCGCCGGGAACCGACACGACGACGCCGGCGATCTCGGACGCGCTCAGCTGCACGAGCGGCAGCATCTCCGGCGTGATCGCGGTGCAGCCGTCGGGGATCGCGTTGGGCGGGATCGCGACGTCCAAGCTCGCGTCGCGCACCGCGCTCGCCAGCTCACGCAGGCTGTTCGCTGCGAAGAACGCCGCCGCGTCGAGGTGCAGGCCGACTTGGCGCAAGCGCTCCAGCGCCGCGACGACGAGCAGCGAGTGCCCGCCCAGCTCGAAGAAGTTGTCGTTGCGGCCGACGCGCTCGACCTTGAGCAGCTCGCGCCACACCGCCGCGAGCGTGAGCTCGACCTCGCCCGCCGGCGCTTCGTACGCGCGCGAGACGTACGCGCCGTCGTCGGGTGCCGGGAGCGCGCGGCGGTCGAGCTTGCCGTGCGTGGTGAGCGGCAGCGCGTCCAGCCGCACGTACGCGGCCGGAAGCATGTAGTCCGGCAATGCGGCCGCGAGGTGGCTGCGCAGCTCGTCGGCGCCGGGCGCGCTCGGCGCATCGGACGCGTCCGATGCGGTTGTCGTGTAGTACGCCACCAAGCGCTTCTCGCCGGTGCGGTCTTCCAGCGCGAGCACGACCGCTTCGCGCACCGCCGGATGCGAGGCGAGACGCGCCTCGATCTCGCCGAGCTCGATGCGGAAACCGCGAATCTTCACCTGGAAGTCGTTGCGGCCGAGGAACTCGACGTTGCCGTCGGGGAGGTAGCGCGCGAGGTCGCCGGTCTTGTACAAACGGTCGCCGTCCACGAACGGGCTCGGGACGAACCGCTCCAGCGTCACGTCGTCGCGGTTCAGGTAGCCGAGCGCGACCGGCACGCCGCCGATGTACAGCTCGCCGCCGACCCCGACCGGCGCGGGATCCAACCGCGCGTCCAAGATGTAGATGCGCGTGTTCGGGAACGGCCGGCCGATGCAGTTGGCGACGCCTTCGAGCGCCGAGCCGTCCGCGCGGTACCGGGTGCTGATGATGACGGCTTCCGTCGGGCCGTAGAACTCGAACACCCGCGCGGCCGGGAAACGCTCCGTCAGCTTGCGCAGCAAACGCTCGGGAACCGCTTCGCCGCCGACCAGCAGCGTGTGCAGCGAGCCGTACTCGCTCGCGCCGAGCGAGTCGAGCCACGCCTCCATCAGCGTCGGCACCGCGTGAAACACCGTCGCGTGCTGCGTGCGCGCGCGCAGCTGCTCGAGATCCTTGACCTGCGCGCTGCCCAGCAGCAGGCTGCAGCCGCCGGTCGTCAGCGGCATCATCAGCTCGAACAGCGCGATGTCGAACGCCGGCGAAGCCAGGTTCGTCATCACGTCGCCGGGGCCGAAACCGAGGTCGAGCTGCGCGCCGAGCAGCCGCGAGCAGAGCTGCTCGTGCGTGACGACGACGCCTTTCGGCGCGCCGGTCGAGCCGGAGGTGTAGATCACGTACGCCGGATCCGAGGGTGCCGCAGCCCCCTTCAGATTCGACGCCGCTTCGTGCGACCAGCGCTCCGCGTCGGCGACGACGCCGATCGCCGGCACGCCGGCCCGCGCGAACGCGTCGCGCAGCTCGGCGCCGGCCGCATCGTGCGTCAGGAGCAGCACCGGCGCGCTGTCCTCGACGACGTACGACAGCCGCTCGTACGGGTACGCCGGATCCAGCGGAACGTACGTGCCGCCCGCCTTGAGCACCGCGAGCATGGCGACGACGAGCTCCGGGCTGCGCTCCATCAGCACGCCGGCGCGCGTCCGCGCTTGCACGCCCTGCGCCTGCAGGTGGCGCGCCAAGCGGTTCGCCTGCGCGTTGAGCTCACCGTAGCTGAGCCGCTCGCCGCCGAACTCCAGCGCGACCGACTCCGGCGCGCGCGACGCTTGGTCTTCGAACAGCTCGTGCACGCAGCGCGCCGCCGCGTAGTCGCGCTCGGTCGCGTTCCACTCGACCAGCAGCTGCGCGCGCTCGCGTTCGGGAACGACCTCGAGGCTCGTCAGCGCGCGGGCCGGCTCGTTTTCGAGTGCGTCCACCACGGCGGCGAGCGCCGTCTGCATGTACGCGCTCAAGCGATTCGGGTCGACCGAGGCGTCCGACTTCACCGAGAGGCTCAGCTCGTCGCCGTGGTCGTTGACGGACATTCCGATCGGATAGTTCGTCCGCTCCTCGCCGCCGCGCGCCGCGATCCCGTGCACGGCGTCGTCGCCGGCCTGTTTCCGGCGGGGTTTGCCGTGCCGGTAGTTCAGCAGCGAGCTGAACAGCGGCGTCGACGCCGGAACGGCGCTGCACGACTGCGCGAGCGTCAGCGGCGCGTGCTCGTGGCGCAGCAGCTGCGCGAGCAGCAGCTGCGTCTCCTCGACGCCTTGGCGCACCCCGCGCTCGTCGATCTTCAGCCGCACCGGGAGCGTGTTCATGAACATTCCGAGCGCGCGGTTCGCGCCTTCGCCCTGCATGCGGCCGAACAGCAGCGTGCCGAACACGACGTCGTCGCGGCCGGAGACCCGCGCCAGCACGCGCGCCCACGCGACGTGGCAGATGCTCGCCGTGCTCACGCCGGCGGCGCGCGCGGCGGCGCGCAAGCGCTCCGCTAGCGACGCGTCGATCACCGCATGGGTCGAGCGCGTCGCCGAGCCGTCGCGCCGCACGTCGACCAGGCCGAACGGCGCGGTCGGTTCGTCGACGTCCGCGAGCATCTCGCGGAAGAACTGCTCGTGCTCCTCGCGGCTCACGCCCAGGCGCGCCTGCGCGATGAAGTTCCGGAACGGCACCGGCTGCGGAAGCTCGTCCGCGCGACCGAGCAGATGCGCTTCGATCTCGCGCTGCATCAGCTCCATCGCGGTGTGATCGCCGAGCAGGTGGTGCTTGAGCAGCACCATAGCCCACGCGTCGCCCTCACCGTCGCGCGCGACGTACGCGCGCATCATCGGCGCTCGGCGCACG